>JAPLUJ010000661.1:9924-10372 GCA_026397695.1 Verrucomicrobiota bacterium
AGGATGCCCGCGCCACCGTGGCCCGGGCATCCTGCCCGGTGCCAATTGGTCTCACCTGATTTCCCTAACAAGCGTTCAAACCCGGCAGGGTTCAGGATGTCTGAACCTTGGCTAAAGCCCTGGTCTTTATACACAATTCAGGGGAGCGATTCCTCGCTTGGTGTTCAGCGCGGGTTGGTTTTCCAAGGTCGCGGAGCGACCCTGGAGGGTAGCCGTGGGTTTCAACCCACGGTTCCAAGGGTGATATGAATGATGCGTCGCGTCGCGACGCTTGATGTGGGCGTGGACCAAAGGGCAACGTGGTTTCAGGCGTCGCTCCGCGACGCGATCCCTCATGTAGGATGCCGTAAACCGTGGGTTGAAACCCACGGCTACCATCATGCGGTCGCTCCGCGACCAAGATGGTGATCGGGGAGCGGGAGGCCATGCGGGTCGAGACAGCGACGCG
>JAPLUJ010000141.1 GCA_026397695.1 Verrucomicrobiota bacterium
CTCATGCCCCAGCCGGCCACCGTGCCGATTGCAGATACCAGCAAAGACTCGCCGAAAATCATGCGTGCCAGTTGGCCGCGTGAAAACCCGCAGACCCGCGCGATGGCCAGCTCTTTGATGCGCCCGAAGACCGAGAGGATCATCGTGTTGGTGACGCTCAGTCCACCTAACAAAAACGCGCATCCGCCGACCACCCAGGCGGTGGTTTTCATGATCTTGAACTGTGAGTAACTGCGGCTGAACTCCTCGTTTTCCAAGGCGGTGAGGCGCTCGTGATGTTGGTTCATCCAGGCCTTCACTTCCGACGATTCGTGACCTTGCGCCAGCGCCACGGTGATGACCGAGCAGACTCCCTCCTTGTGGAAGGCCTTCTGGCAAGCCAGCAGGGGCATGAACACGCCGCCGTTTTCAAAACCGTTTTCCATGCGCACCACGCCCGCCACCGGATAGGTTCCGTGGCCGAGTTCGATCCGCCCGCCGGCTTGGGCATGCAGGAAATCCGCAGCCCGCTCGCCGAGGATTACGCCCTCACCGTCGTCCTGGAAATCCGCCGCACCGCCCTGTAGCCACTCGCCTTTTTTGAGGCGGCCGTCCGCGGCGCGGATGCCGAAACACGTGACCACCGGACGGTCCGGCGCGGTGATGATGGTGAACAACACCGGCTGCGCCTCCTTGACGAATGGTTGTGATTCCAATTCCGCCACCACCTCCACCGGCACGTTGCTGAAAAACAAATCCGAGACGTTTTTTTCGAACACCACCACCTGCGAGTCGCTGCGCAGGATGCGTTCGAACATCTTCACCGCCCCGCCTAACAAGCCGACCACGCTCAGCATGGTCGCCACGCCCAGCGCGATACCCGTGGCACCGATGGCGGTGCGTACCCGATGCCGCCGCAGGTTGGTGAAAATCATCCGCCACAAACTCATTGAAGATATTGGTTGGAAGGTTGGCCGTGCGGTCACACGGCGGCGGAGATCCACTCCAGATCCGGGACCATGGCCGCATCCGGTGCCGGTACGCGCAACAAATCCAACATCCCCCAGCGTTCGGGCGGGCCCGGCAAGGCGGCTTGTACCCGGTCACCCGTGCGACGCAAACGATGAAAGCGTTCCATGGCTGCAGTCAACCCCTCGGCGGCCACTAGGTTCGGTCGCCCAAGGTCCGCGTCGCGACCACAGGATTTCCCCGATGCCGATACGGGTGAGATCACGTCCTTGAGGTCGTCCGCGGCCTGATAGGCCAAACCGCGCAGGACGGCCAACCGGTCTAACAATTGTATTTCCCGCTCGGTGGCGCGACCCAGCATGGCGGGCAATACCACGGCCAGACGCAGCAGATCCCCGGTCTTGCGTGCGGCCACCTCGCTGACATCCGCTGCGTTTTGTTCGGCCCGCCAACCGTTCAGATCATGGGCTTGTCCGCCGATCACGCCATGGATTCCAAGGCGCGCGTCCACCCATTCCCCGGCCTTGGCGCGGCGCGCGGGATCCGCCCGGTGGATTCCCTGCCAGAGCATCGTGAAGCCGCGGTTCACCAACGCGAGAGCTGCGAGCATGGCGATGGATTCACCATGGGTGATGTGCACACAGGCAGCACCCCGGCGCACCCGCGCGTCATCCATCGCCGGCAAATCATCAAATACCAAGGAAGCGGTGTGCAGGTATTCAATGCCGCATGCCAAAGCCCGCGCCGCGTCCTCCGCCATCTCCATTTCAAGTCCTAACTGATAGGCGGTCACCGAGCGCGCCAGGGATCCCGGCCGGGCCAGGATATCACGCAGGGCGGCCGCGATGCGCGGTTGTGCCCGCTCCATGCGGCCCATGCCGTGGGTGAAACTTTCCGTCATCAAAGCCCGCACTTGTTCAGTGCGGCGCGGCCACCATGCGTGAGGCTCCATCGTGAGTGTTTGTTAGAATCACTTCACCTTGCCCACCACGTGAAAACCGATCACGAGCTGCGGGTCCACGGTCATCACCAGCATCGCGCGGACTATAGGGAGATTGAAATTCTGATAATCGATAGAAACCTTGCCATCCAGGGTCAGCGTGTTGCCGGACTTTTTCGCCGTGTAGGGGAAAACCACCGTCTTCGAGACACCATGGATCGTCAGGGTTCCCTGGGCCTGGGTCACGCCTTGCGCGTCGGTCCAGGATTTGACTAACTTGAATGACCCTAACGGATTGCCGCCGCCAAGCCACTTGATCATTTCCGCGTCGCGTTTCGTATCATTCGTCTTCAAATCCGCAAAATTCCACCGCAAGTCGAGCGTCGCAGGATCCAGCGTGCCGCCATCCCCCGTGGCCTTCATCGTGTATTTTTCCAAAATCCCGCTGAAGCCGTGACCGGTCGCCTTGGCATCCACCCGAACCCGGCTTTGTCCCATATCCACTTCCAGAGTCGCCGCATTCACACCGCCGGCCACCCACAACATGACACCCAAAAGGGCTGGTAATTTCGTTTTCATGAAAGAGAGACCCATATTCCATGCATAAACCGCGCCTGGCAAATGTTAGTTTGAAATATTTCGCGTGGAATGGCGTGGAAGGCTGGGCCGGGAGCATCAGAACTCAGCAAACCACCTCGTTTGGGTCGAATGGCCGAGCAAGTTCGATTCCCTCATGGTAGGGACGGTCGGCCTCGGCCGTCCCACTTGTCCGCCGGATGGCGGTGCGAATCGAGGGAGCTTGATTCGGGATTTCCCAGATGTTGCCGACGCATTTGGCGGTGAATGCGGTGGTCGGCAGGTGGGCTTGGAGCAGCGCCCTTTCCAGCAGGATTGGCGGTTCGCCGAGGGGTTCGTCGGTGAGGCGCAAGGTTCCCCAGTGCATGGCGGCGGCGTGATGGCAGCGGGCGTGTTGGAAGGCGGTGACGGCATCCTGTGGATTTATGTGCATGGCGCGCATGATGAGCCGTGGTTGATAGGCGCCGATCGGGCTCATGCCGACATCTATCGGGCCGAAGCGTGTTCCGATATCGCGGAAGGCATCGCAAAGCCCGCTGTCACCCGCATGCCAGAGTTTCACGCTTGTTCCCTCGATCAGCCAGCCACACCAATGACCGCGGTTGCGATCCCGCAAGGTGCGGGCGGTGAAATGCTGGGCCGGGGTTGCCGTGATGCGGATGCCCGGGGCGGGTTGCGTGTGTGCGAACCACGGCAACTCGGTGACGTTTTGAAAGCCCATGCGCCGCAGCCATGCCGCATGGCCTACGGCCACAATCAGCGGCACATCCATCCCGAGCAAGCGCAGCGTGGGAAGGTCCAGATGGTCGTAGTGGGAATGGGTCAGCAGTACCGCGTCGATCAGCGGCAGATCCTGCATCGTGCATGGGGGGGGCACTTGGCGGCGCAGTCCCGGGAAGGGAAACGGCCCGCAGAAAGTGGAGAACAGGGGATCGACTAACAGAGAGACGCCATCGCCCTGGAGCAAAAATGATGCGTGTCCTAGCCAGACCGCCCGCCAACCACCGGTGGGCGGCGCGGCGATTTGTTCGCGGGTCACGCGTTGCCAGCCGGCGGGGTGGTCCGGTGCCTCGGGACATTGCGCCTGTTCGCGCTGACCGATGCGCAATTTCCATTTCAAAATATCCACGAAACCGTGGGCGGTATGCGGCCAGGGATTGTGGAAGGCAGGCTTCATCGGCTGGCGCGAGTCTGACGCATCGGACGAGCCTGACAAGCCTGACACAACGAGCCCGGACAGCAACCGAGGCCGGTCCCGGGATGCAGGCGGGGAGGGGGGCTAGGCCGATGTCAGGGCCCGCCAGACGGCGGCGACGGCGGCACACAGCGCGCAACCCATGAGGAGCGGCAGCAGGGCGGCGGCGACGGTCCATTTCAGGCTGCGGGTTTCCCGATAGATCGTGTACAGCGTGGTGGAGCACGGGTTGTGGCAGAGACTGAAGAGCATCAGGCAGACGGCGGTGAGGGTGGTCCAGCCGCCGGCGGTTAGAATGGTGCGCACGGTTGC
>JAPLUJ010000484.1 GCA_026397695.1 Verrucomicrobiota bacterium
ATGGCCAGATGATGGCCCGTGGCATCGCGGCGAAACTGGCACAACTCCGGCCGGAATCCGCCGCCCTGTTCAAGGCGAATGGCGACAAGGTGGTGGCGATGTTGCAAGGGCGCATGGCCGGTTGGAAAACCAAGCTCGCGGGCAGAAACATCAAGTTCGTCAGTTATCATCCGGACCTAGTGTATTTCGCAGCCCGCTTCGGCCTGATCCAGGTGGGAACCATCCAGCCGAAACCCGGCATCGAACCCGGTCCGCGCGACATCCAGGCGCTCGCCGCCGCCATGCAACAACACGGGGTGAAACTCATCGTCAAGGAGAGTTTCTATAGCGACCGCATTCCCAACCAACTCGCCGGGATGACCGGCGCCAGGGTGGTCAACATCCCGATCATGGTGAACGGCACGCCCGCCGCCAAGGACTACGTGTCCCTGATAGATACCCTCGTCAACGCCTTCGCCCCATGATCTCGCTGCGCAATGTTTCGCTAGGCTATGGCGGCAACGCCGTGCTCGAAGGCGTCACCCTCGCGGTGGCCGCCGGTGACTTCCTCATCATCGGCGGCCCGAATGGCGGCGGCAAAACCACCTTGTTGCGAGCCATCGCCGGCCTGCTGGAACCGCTGGCCGGAACCATCGAGCGCGGGCACACTCGCTTCGGCTATGTGCCGCAGCATGCCAGCGTCGAATCGGCCCTGCCACTGACCGCCATGGAGATGATAGAACTCGGAGCATCCGCCCGTGAGCCATGGTGGAAAACCCTCGTCACCCCGCGCGCGTCGTTCCATCTCCAGGCCTTGCGTGATTGTCAGGCGGAGGCAATCGCCGGCCAACCGTTCGACTCTCTATCAGGCGGCCAGCGTCAACGGGTGCTGCTCGCCCGGGCACTGGCGTGCGCGCCGGATTGCCTGTTACTCGATGAACCGACGGCCGGGGTGGATCGCCCGACGCAGCATGCCGTGGCGGCGATGCTCGGCGACCTGCAACGGTCGTCCGGTCGCGCGGTGGTGCTGGTGACCCACGAGTTTCCGCCATTCCGGGACGTCGCCGGACGCTTCTACTGGGTGCAGGACGGCGTGCTGGATGAACTCACCGCCAGAGATTTCGATTATCGTCACGACAACCCCGCCTCCTCCATCTGATGCCTGAAACATTCCTCTTTGGCAAGGCCCTCGGGGCCGCCGTCATGATCGGTGTGCTCTTGCCCATCGTCGGCCGCCACCTGATCCTCGGCCGCGCGGTTTTGTTAGGGCTGGCGCTTCCCCAGATCGCCATGGCGGGCATCGCCTTCGTATTCTTCGGCGCATCGCGGCACTGGCCGTGGGCGGAATCACTCACCGAGGAATCAACCAAGGCGCTGGTCGGTTCCCTGATGTTCGGGCTTCCCGGCCTGCTGCTCATCGCGACTCCGTGGAAACGTGGCACCCGCATCAGCGAAGCATGGCTGGCGGTGGTGTATCTCACCTCGGTTTCCGCGACCAACCTGATGCTGGCCACCGATGCCGTGGGCGAAACCTATCTGGGTGATTTGTTTCACGGCCGCTTGCTGTTCATCGGGGAGTCCGAGTTGAAGCTGCTAGGCATCACCCTGAGCGCGGGCTTCCTGTTCCTGTTCGCGTTCCGGCGGCGGTTGCTGCTTACTCTCACCGACCCCGACTTCGCCGCGGTCGCCGGGCTCGCCGTCGGCGCCTGGACCGTCGCCGCGATGGTGGTCAACGGCATGGTCATCGGCATCACCGTGGCAACCGCCGGCCCGCTGGTCGCCTTCGGCTTCTTGGTGCTGCCGGTTCTAACAGCCGCGACCTTCGCCCGCAGCCTGCGCGCCAACCTGTGGCTGGCGATGGCCGCCGGGTTGATCATCGCGCTCGCCGGCTTCTGGTTGTCCTATCACTATGACTTCCCGCTCGGCGACTCGGTGGTCGCCACCGGCTGCGCGCTGCTTCTGTTAGCCCGCGTGTTGCATCCGGTCTTCTCTCCAGTCGCAGCGACTCGCAGTGAGACGCCGGAAACATGATTCCCTTATCCGGCAAGTTGTCGGGAGCGGATCTGGACATCGAGTTTCCGCCCGGCATGGCGGAGGAGTGAGCCGATGGTTTGAGCGAAACGCCGAGACGCGGAGGGCGCGGAGAAAAGCGCTGAGTGGTTCGGTGAAAATTGGAGAACAGCCATCCTGGCTGTTTGGGAGTCCGGGCTTCCAGCCTGGATTTTTCTGTATGGACGAACCCGGCAGGCAAGATGCCCGCCGTCCGTGACGGGCTGGAAGCCCATCCCACGATCACCCAGTCAGCGGCTATGCAGGGAAAAAGTAGTCATAGACGCGCCGCTTGCACCTTTACAGAACGGAAAGATCCGGGTAAGGTGCCGCCATGAGCACATTCACTGTCATTTTGGAACCGTCGGCGGACGGCACGCTGCATTTGCCCGTACCTGCCGAGTGGCGGCATCAGACGATCCGGGTGAGGGCGGAGCTGGAACCCGTGGACTCCGAGACGAAAGCTGCACCCGTTTCCACGGATCGAAAGGGTTCCGGCTGGTTCAATGGCGAAATCCAGATGTCCCCGAAGGCTCCCAAACCAGGTTGCCTGCAAGGATTCCGGATGGCTGCGGACTTCGATGCGCCGCTTGAAGACTTTAAGGAATATACGGCATGAACCTGTTGCTGGATTCTCATGCGCTGATCTGGTTTCTGGAGGATGACCCGCGCTTGTCGCCGCCCGCCCGCGCAGCCATTGGAGAACCGGCCAACCACCGCTTCGTCAGCGACGCGACTGCTTGGGAAATGGGCATCAAACACGCGCTCGGCAAACTGGACCTGCCGCTGCCCTATGAAGACCTGTTTCCCGGCCGGCTTGAGGAGTTGGGTTTCCACATGCTGCCGATCATGCACGTCCACCTATACCAGACGATCCGTCTGCCCCGTCACCATGGCGATCCATTTGACCGGCTGATCATCGCCCAAGCGCAAGTCGAAGGCATGACGCTCGTAAGCTGCGATCCGCATTTCCCGGCCTACGGAGTGCCGATTCTCTGGTAGGTGTTCACGAAAACCGCCTTGTTCACGGAAACGTGAACACCTACGATTTCGTGAACAGGTGGGCGGAAATCCGGGCTTCCGTGGGCAAGTGAAATATGGTGGACTGCCAGCAGTTCCGAGCCAGATCGCCGATGCCTAACTTCATTTCCGAGGACCAGATCGAACAGGCGATCCTGTAGCGGCTGCAATTCGTCCATGGTGATGATGTGGAGAATTTCCACACGGATGGCATGAGCCCGGGTGTGCTCACTCTTGCAGAAGCCTACTCCCATCTCATCGTCGAGTGGAACCATCAACTCGAAAAACCCGAAGGGCTGTTAGGCCAGTTCGCGGGCAACCACACCGGCATCGGCTGGACCGGCACCA
Organism: Verrucomicrobiota bacterium; assembly: GCA_026397695.1. Lineage (GTDB taxonomy): Bacteria > Verrucomicrobiota > Verrucomicrobiia > Verrucomicrobiales > Akkermansiaceae > Luteolibacter. The sequence goes on from JAPLUJ010000484.1 coordinate 3,397, forward strand.
GCCACACCTCTGACTGAGGCGGGCGGTGGATGGCATGCGCCCCCGTGCAATGACCATCACTCGCGAGAGCGAGGTGCAGGGCTCGCCGTCGGGGCCTGGACGGTTGCCGCGATGGTGGTCAACGGCGGATCATCGGCAAAAAAAATTGGCTGCAACGCGATCTATCAGGAACCTTCGCTTTGCCTCACCTCTTGCAACAACATCTTGAGATGGCTGAGGATTTCGGGAGACTCTTTCAACTCTACCAACGGTGTGAGATGTTCCCAAATGTGCTTCCAATCCAGGTTTCCGGTGCCTTGGCGGACGAGTATGCCTCGAAGGTCGATGCGATCCTGCGGGCGATCCGCGAACGCTTTCATGACGATGAGATCCTCGGCGGTGCAAGTGCGCAGCCTGATGTCCGGAGCATATTCGACCAGAATCGAGCGCCCGACTGCGGTCTCTTCGAATGGCAGCCCGGCCAGCGCGATGTCGATTCCTATTCCCGAGGCAGTCTGGAGCAGAAGCACCCGATACATCAATGCGAACTCCCGCGCGTCCGCCCGGCGTGGCGTGTAATGGGCGAGAAGTAAATCCACAAAAGGCACTTCATTGCCAAAACCGGTAAGCAGCGTCAAATCCATGTCTTTGGTAAGTCGGGGCTCGCTCCATCGCTGGATCGCAAGTCCGCCGATGAAACAAAAATCCCAACCCTGCGCCTCAAGAAGGACCTGCAATTCCGCTGCTTCTTCGACGAGATCTTTCATTGAGCCCGCAGTTTTCCAAACCAGCGTTGCTGTTCCACCAACCCGGAGTCCATTTGCGGAGGAGAATGCTTCAAGGCATCGCGAAACAAGAGATTGGAACAAGCAATCATTGAAGCCGTGTCCGCCGCCCGGATGTCCGCGTCGCGAACCTGTTGGAGCAACGGCGCGGCGCGTTTCCAGCGGGCGACGTATGCGCGGAGAGCCTCTTTTTCGGTCGCGGTCATGTACAAAGCATAAGGTTTTTGGTCGGTTTGCCAAGGTGCCATTTGCCGGCTCGCCCCGGTCGTTGATTTCTCACCAATTCCCTCAAGGTGTTTTGTGTTTCGAATGAAAAGCCGGTCATTCCTCCGCGTATCGCATCCGCCAACTCGATGGTCACCGACTCCGCCGCCGCCTCATCGGCATGGGGGGGCGGCCAGCGCGTCAACAACGGTGCGATCAACGTGGATCCCTCCGGCAAGGAAATCACGCCCATCGCCGCCATCCTGAAAAAGAATTGCAATGCGCGCATCGGTCTGGTGACCACCGCCACCGTCACTCACGCGACACCTGCGGGCTTCGCCGCCTCGATATCATCCCGCGGCAACGAAAACAGCATCGCCCCGCAGTATCTCAATCGCGTGGATGTGATCCTCGCCGACGACCCACCGTTCCTCCTCCAAGTGGAAGGCGCGCGCGTCGATCACGCCGCGCACCTCAACGACATCGCCGGGCTGTTAGGCGACCAACTCGCCTTCGATGACGCCCTGGCCGCGATGCTCGCGATGATCGCCGGACGCGATGACATCCTCATCGTGGTCACCAGCGACCACGGCAACGCCAATCCAGGACTCAACGGCATGGGCAAAAACTCCGAGGTCTTCGGCCACATGATGGAGATTTTCGGTTAGATGTGGCGGTGGTCGCCTGGAGGTCATGGGCACATCTACTATCGCCATGCGTTAACTTCATTTCCGAGGACCAGATCAAACAGGCGATCCAGTAGTGTCTGCTGTTCGTCCATGGTTATGGTTTGAGAGTTTCCCGCGGAGCTCCCTGAGCTGGGATTGCAAGACGGACAATTGTTGGTCGAGCGCGGTCAGGTCGCTGAGGACGTTGCCTTTCTCCGCGACGCTTTGTTTGGCTCTGACCTGTTCGTCGAGTTCGGCATGCATTTCGGCCATGCTGTTCATGATGATGCCGATGAAGAGGTTGAGCATGATCATGGTTCCAAGCAGGATGAAACTGACGAAGTAGGCCGCCGCGATGGCGGGTGAGGATCCCGTGGCGCTGGCAAACAGGAATTTCCAGTCGTCGAGGGTGATCGTCTGGAACAGGGTGAGAAAGGCCTTGGAAAGACTGCCGAAGTGCTCCTTGTCGTGGCCGCCGAAGAGATGCACGCCGGTGGTGGCATAGATGTAAAACATCAGGCCTAACAAGAGAGCCACATAGCCCATGGAACTGAAACTCTTGAACAACGCACCCACCAGGAGTTGCAGTTTCGGCAGGGTGGAAACGAGGCGCAGCAGACGCAGCGTCCGGCCAAGGCGCAGCACCACCGCGAACTGCGAATCCATCGGCAGCAGGCAGAGGACGACGATGGTGAAGTCGAATACATTCCAACCATCCTTGAAGTAGTTCCATGGCTTCGGGCTGTGTGCCGTGAGCTTGAGGATCGCCTCGCTGATGAAGATGCCCAGCACGATGGCATCCAGCACGCCCAGCAACGCCCCGTGCGCCGCCACCATGGCGGGGTCCGTCTCAACGCCGGCCAGCAAGCCGGCGCATAGAATCGTCAGAATGATGGCTCGCTGGAACCATGGTGTGTGAACGATGCGTGCGGCGATCTGCGTCGTGGTTCTTCCTGACATGGCGGCTGGGCTTGGCTCGTGGTTTGATCACAGGTTGGTGGTGTGTCACTCGGCAGGCGGCCCCAGCGTCGGCAGCTTCTTCGGCCACAGCCATGAGGCCACTACCGAGGCGGCGAGCACCGTGACGATGACGCCGAGGGAGACCAGCGTGTCGATTTTCCACGGCGTGTGGCCCAACAACATCTTCACGCCGACAAAGGTCAGCACGACCCCGAGGCCGATCTTGAGGTAGTGGAACTTGTCGATCACGCCGGACAGGGCGAAATAGAGCGAGCGCAGGCCGAGGATGGCGAACACGTTGGAGGTGTAAACGATGAACGGATCGGTGGTCACCGCGAAGATCGCCGGAATGGAGTCCACCGCGAAGATCAGGTCCGTGAACTCGACTAACAGCAGCACCACGAATAGGGGAGTCGCCATGCGGATGCCGTTTTCCTTCACGAAGAACCTGTCGGCGCGGTATTCACTGGTGACGGGCATCCAGCGCTTGAACAGCCGCACCACCGGATTGCGCTCCGGGTGGATCTCCTCCTCTTTCTTGAAGATCATCTTGATCCCGGTGAGGATCAAAAACGCGCCGAATACATAGATGATCCATGCGAACTCCATGATCAACTTGGCCCCGAGCGCGATCATGATGGCCCGCATCACCAACGCGCCGATAATACCCCAGAACAGCACCTTGTGCTGATAGAGCGGCGGCACCGCGAAATAGGAGAACAGCAGCGCAAACACGAACATGTTGTCCACACTCAGCGAGTACTCGATCACATAGCCGGTGATGAACTCCAGCGCCTTCTGCTCGCCCAGATAGTGCCAGACCCCGAGGTTGAAGACCAGCGCCAGGGTGATCCAGGCCGCCGTCCACGACAGCGCCTCTTTCATGTTTACGATGTGCGCCTTGCGATGGAACACGCCGAGATCGATGGCAAGCATGATGAGCACGAATCCATTGAAGCCAATCCAGAGCCAGAGGTTGTCAGTCATGGGGCAACGATGATGGACGTTGGAAATTCAGGGTCAATAGCGGAGGTGGACAACCATTTATTTCAACAGAAGTTTCACCCCTCCCATGAAATTTGTTCTGACATTTGCTCTTGCCGGACCGCGATTTTGGGTGCATGCTCATAACATCATGACCTGCGGAAGCCTCATTCGAGTTGCCGTCGCGGAACAAGAAAAGAAGGATGCTTACTGTCTCATGAATGTGAAAACGCCGACAACTCCACACCCATGCACAAGCCCCTGACACGCCAGGAAATCCTCGATCTCTATTTCGTCGAGGCACGCCACAAGCTGATCGACATCGGAGCTTTTCTCGACCGGGTCGCCCGCGCCGACGGTGATGATGACTTTCGGATGGCGGCATTCCATTGCGCTTTGGCGGAACTCACCACCCGCGAGCCACACGCGGCGCAACGGATACTGCTCGCCTTCAGCGATCCCACGGACGAGCCGATTCCCGCCGCACTCACCAAAGCCGCCTGCGGCGCTTGGCCGGGAGCAGTATGATTTCAAATTGCAAATTGCAAATCTCCAATTCCGACCCTCATGCGCTACATCGAACCTCACGCCCACATGGTCAGTCGCACCACCGACGATTATATCAGTATGGTTGCCAGCGGATGCGCGGCGGTGTGCGAACCGGCGTTCTGGGCAGGATTTGACCGCGGTTCCGCCGACGGCTTCCATGACTATTTTCTCCAACTCACCGAATACGAACCGAAACGCTCCGCCAAGTTCGGCCTGCCGCATTTCTGCTGGCTGTGCATCAATCCCAAGGAGTCCGAGGATGTCGGTCTAGCCAAGGAGGTGCTCGCGCTCATCCCCGAATTCATCGACCGGCCGAACGTGCTCGGCATTGGCGAGATCGGTCTCAACAAAAACAGCCGCAACGAACTCGAGGTGCTTGAAATGCACATCGATCTGGCGGCCCGCCACGAGCAACTGATCCTCGTCCACACGCCGCATCTGGAAGACAAACTCAAGGGCACCCGCCTGACCCTCGATGCATTGAGAAACAATCCCGCCATCAAGCCGGAACGCGTGATCATCGACCACGTCGAGGAACACACCGTCGGGATGGTGCTGGATGCCGGATTCTGGGCGGGCATGACGCTCTATCCGGGATCGAAGTGCTCACCCGCCCGAGCCATCGACATCGTTGAGACCTATGGCGGCGAGCGGTTATGGATGAACAGCGCCTGCGACTGGGGTGTGAGCATCCCCCTGTCCATTCCGTACACCGCCATGGAAATGCGGCGACGCGGCCACAACGCGGATGCTGTTGATACGTTGATCTATCGGAATCCGCATGAGTTCCTCAGCCAGTGCCCGAAGTTCATGCTTTAGGAACCCCCATTCCTGGTTCGCAGAGACCGTTAGAAAGAATCACTCCTGAAGCCTGTATTATGGGATGGGCGTAGATTCGTGCTGCGGCACCCCCGCCACATGGGCCTTGCGTCCATAGACCCGCTCGTAGGCACGGCAGAACGGGCACACCTTTGTCTCAACCCGCTTCACCAACTGGAAGACCGGGCCGCTTTGATGCCGGCGCGCGTGCCGACAGGCCGGGCAGTTCACGCATACCCTGGCCAGGGCCTTGTCAAGAGAGGATGGAGATCGGGTGTTCATGACAGTCATTTCACGGTATTTCCATCACTTTCATACGCATCTGTCCAGCGTGGATTACCAGAATGCCGGCACATTTTCCGCATGGCGGACAATTAGGTCCGCCCTCCTTGTGGCAGCCTCCGCTGATACCAACCGCGCGAGGCGTTGCAGACGCGGCAGACGGAGAGCATCACGGGCACTTCTACCAGCACGCCCACGACGCAGGCCAGCGCCGCGCCCGAGCTGGGCCCGAAGAGTGTGATGGCCACGGCCACCGCCAGTTCGAAGAAGTTGCTGGCACCGATCAGGGCACCGGGTGACGCGACATTGTGCGGCACCTTGAACCACCGCATCAACAGGTAGGTCAGGCTGGAGTTGAAATAGACCTGCACCAGGATGGGCACGGCTAACAAAACAACCGCAACCCACTTGGTTGTTAG
>JAPLUJ010000020.1 GCA_026397695.1 Verrucomicrobiota bacterium
AAATCAACAATCACCAATCGGCAATCATCAATCCCATTCGGAGATGAATGATGGTTTGCGAACCGCCTCTATGGGTGTATAGTTAATACAGCGACCGAACACTAGCAATGGCGCCACGTCTGACACTCCCACCGCCATGAATACCCCGACATTCCATGTCGCTCTAGCAGCCATCCACTTGTTCGTCCTGATGCTGGCGGCGGGGTTTAGCGCCGGGTCAGCGCTTGACGCTCGGACCCTCCAGGTAACCCTTGGTGACAATGCCAGGCCGACACTCCATGGTCCCGCCGGCGGGGCGAACACCACCTGGAATGCATGGAGCCCGTTAACCGGCAGTTTGCATGACTCCGCGGGCACCGACACGGCCGTGAACTACACGGCGGCGGGCGCTGGCCCCTATGGCGACTGGTGGTGCGACCTGGAACTCCTCACGGGTGGCGTGTTCGCTGAAGTCGGCGGCTCGCTGCCTTTTGTGATCAGCGGCCTCGAAGCTAACAAGACATACGACCTTTACCTCGCCAGTTCATGGGGACGGCAAGGAGGCAACACGTCATTTGCGTCCGCTAACAAGAGGGACACCCCGTCACCGCAGACGGCCGACAATCGAACGGCCAGGAACGGGACCACCTGGGTTCGTGGCGAAAACTACGTGCTGTTTCAAAACGTGGTGCCGGATGACGCGGGCCGGATCAGCCTCACCTACAGCGGGGTGGAGACTTATGGCATCCTGAATGGTTTCCAACTGGCGGAAACCGGACTCGCGGCCGTGATGTTCGATGTCTGGGCGGCCAATCCAGCCCAGGGACTCAGCGTGGGGGTGAACGACGGGCCGCTGGACGACCCCGACCGGGATGGTCTCAATAATCTGTTGGAGTTTGCCCTCGGTGGTGCGCCCATGACTGCCTCACAGCCGCTCCTGCCAAAGCTGTCTCAAATTGGTGACGCGTGGCGCTTTGAGTATGATCGCAGCGACCTTGCAAGGCCGCCGCATACCACCCAAGTGGTGGAATACAGCAGTGACTGCCTGACCTGGACGCCCGTGGTCATCCCGTCCATCAGCACCGGAAATGTCACCATCACCGATGGCGGTTCGTTCGATCACGTGACCGTCACCATCCCGGACCAAGGAAGCGGGGGCTTCGCCCGGCTCAAAGTGTCACGGTAGAAATAGAGCCGTTTTTCAATCAATATCACTTTCCGCATGATGAATGGAGAACCCATGACCCAGCCAAGTCCGCCTGCCATAAGGAGCCACGACACTTTTGTCGTGGTGCCAAAGAAACGACAGGAGTGTCGTGGCTCCTTAGGCGTCACCATGGGGTTGCTCTCTGGTCTGTTAGCTTGTCATATCGCATCAGCCGCGCCTGACGAGGGAGATGCCACGGCGGACGCGCGCAGCCATGCCCAGGCGGCCTTGCGGCTGGCGATCGGCGAACTCCAGAACAGCGCGGGCCCCGACCAACGCGTCACCGCACGTGCCGACATCCTCGGTGAAAACCTCGCCCACCCGAACCTAACAGGCGTGTGGCAGTCGTGGGAGATCAAGGCCAGCACCCCACCTGCCGCCGCAGAGTATGAAAAACCCGCCAAGGATGCGAAGTTTCTCGGCTGGCTGGTATCGAGCCCGGATCCCGCGGCGGTCCACCAGGTTTCCTTTGCCAGCCAACCGCTGGCAGACCTGGCAACGCTCTGGGGCGCGGGGACCCTCGGCGCCACCGCTCCTGTTAGCAGTTTCGTCTCCGCGGCCAAAGTGCCCGTCACTTCGCTGGCCGGTGCCTATGCCTGGGCGGTGCTTGACGAGGGCGTGAAAGTGCGCATCAACACGCCCTACGCCGACGGGGCGGGCTCGGTGGCCGCGAAGACCCAACAACTGGGCTCCGGCGAGCGTCCCGGGGTAGAATTCATTCCGGGGCTTGGCGCGCTGTGGCGCGGTTATTTCAATGCCGATGCTGCGGAATTCGCGGATTTCACCAAAGGGATCGGTGACTCCCAATTCGGTGCAACGGCCGAACGCCTGGCTCCGGGCACCCGCGATGTCTTGAAATCCCTCACCCATGATGTGTCGCTCCACTCGCTGGGACTTTTCACCGACATCGCCCGCGGTGGCTTCAAACAGGATTTGCAGTTGTTGATGAATTCTAGCAGCCTGCCCGCGGGCTATTCGGGTAATGGCGTTTACAAATCACGCCTGGGCCTGAGTTCGTCATCCGCGCCGTCCGACCCGCGCTGGGAATCCTTGCAGCAGTTCGCCCGCCTCTATCGGGACAAGATCACCAATTCGGGCGGGGTGCCCGTGCTCAAGACCCAGACACCCACC
>JAPLUJ010000607.1 GCA_026397695.1 Verrucomicrobiota bacterium
AACGGCGGGCCGCCGCTGTCGCTGTTGATGCTCATGCAGAGCCGCGAGATACCGCGGTCGAGCAGCGCCATCGCGCCGGCGCGCGGGAAGCCGTTCACGTCGCTTTGCAGCGCGACCGCCGGCTTGAACTGCCGCCAGAGGTCTTCAGGAACCCAGTGCATCATCGTCCGCCATTGCGCCGCGTCGAGGAATGGCGCCTGGTTGCACGGCACCGCCGCCACGTCGAGCTGGCCGCTGCGCAGCGCCTTCAGGAAATCCTTCCGCCGCGCTGGCGACGCCGCCTGCCACCAGTCGTCCACCACCATCAGCGACTCGGTAGTCCAGTGGAACTTCCGCTCTGCCGGCTTCGCCATCGTCGCCAGCACGCCATCGAGCGCGATGTCGAGGTAACGGCATTGCAGTTCCCGGCACACGCCCGGCGTGTCAGTGAAGCCGATGTCGTTGTGCGAAAAGTGGATGATGTAGATGCGCTGGATCGCGGAGGCCGCTGGTGCCGGCTCTGCGCCAGAAGTTGTTGTGGTGATGACTGCGACTGCCGCCAAAACCCAAAAGAGTTGTTTAATCGTTTTCATATCGTTCTTCTCAAGCTGAACGCGCGAAGCGCCCTGGACTGCTGCGAGCATCGCAGCTCTTCGGCTGGGCGATTCAAGCGTCGCCACTCCGAGAGCGGCAATCCTTGCCGCAGTCCATAGCCTTCGGCCCCACCGCGAGTAAATGTGCTCTGCCAAGCCTCGTCCAGCATTTACCTATGCACCCGCCGCCGATATCAGAATGAATTGTTGAAGCGGGTTTCCACTTCGCTTCCTTTCTGTGGACAACCGAAAGGTCGGACTTTCACTTCCCGGCGCAACAACCCCCATTTCCCCGCCCTCTGTCATGGTTCGTGGATTTACATAAGGATTTATCTATCAGTGGGTGTTGCCATAGTCATTGGACCGGTGCTTCAGGGTTTGGCTCAGGGCAACGGAACCGCCTTGTCCGCGGTGCGCGGCAGCCAGACCTCCATGGCGTTGGGTCCGCGATGACACCAAACCTGATAGGGAATGGCGGTCAGATCAACGGGACGCGTGGCCACCGTGCCGTCCTCGCGGTGGTACGCCTCCAGCGCCGTCCCTTCGAGCACGGTGATGCCGCCCAGCAACGCCGGGCGGGGCGCGGCCCGCAGGACCACCTCGTCAGTCAGCACGAGTTGTTGCACGCCGCCCGCGTTGTCGGCCCCTTCAACGCAATACACCAGCGGCCCGCGCTCCAGTGCCACCTTGCCCTTGGCAGACGACACCTTTTCGTTAGCTACCACCCGCTGCACCGGCATTGGCAAAATGAGCTCAACCCGGTCACCCGCGCGCCATGTGCGTTCGATCACGGCATAGCCCTTTGCGCGCGGCGCGTCCGTTAGCTCGCCGTTCACTTTCAGTTCCACCTTGATGTTCCCGCGATTCAGATAGGAATACAGGTCGGAAGGCAGCGGCCGGCCTTCGGCCCAACCGGGAATGCGCATGCGCAGCGCGAATTTGACAGGTTTTTCAGGATTGAGCTCTATCCGAACGGTCCCATCCCAAGGATACCCGGTTTTTTGGCACACCTTGACCGGGGTTCCCGCCAGAGTGACCTTGCCTTCACATGCCGCAAAGAGGTTGACATAGAGATCCGTTTTGCCGGCGGCAAACAGGTACTCGGACAACCGTGGCCAGAATCTGACCAAGTTTGCCGGGCAACACGGACAACCGTGCCAACTCCAGCGGACGGGATGATCCTTCCCCCGGCAGGACAACCGATTGACATAGAAAAAACGGTCCCCGCCCAGCCCCGCTCCAGCCGCCAAATTGTTATACAAAACACGCTCCACAACGTCATAGTATTTGGCGTTCCCTGTCGCCCGGAACATGCGGCTCGACCAGAAAATGTCCGCAATGGCTGAACAAGTCTCGCAATAGGATTCCTTGCCATCAGGAAGATCATAATCTTGCGGGAATCCTTCATGATGTCGGCTGTTGCCGACGCCACCCGTAATGTACATTTTGCGGCTGACCATCCGATCCCATTTTCTTTCCAGCAGACCGATCCGTTCCTGATCCCCTTTCAGAACACCCACGTCGCATGCCCCGGCATACAGGTACATGACGGCCACCGCATGTCCAAGCACGTCATCGTTTGCCAGTGCTGGCTGGCCATTGGACCAGAGGCTGATTTGCGTCTGGTATCCGTTGACCAGGCGCTGCGCCAAGTCCAGATATTCCTGGCAACCGGTCGCCTGATACAGCTTGACAAGACCGATCTCGACTTCCGGATGCCCGGACACTTGGAGCAGCTTGCCTTCCTGGTTCACCTTCACCATCAGATCGGCTGCACGCCTGGCGACGGCGAGATAGTTCGTGCGTCCGGTTGTCCGGAAATGTTCAACCGCCGACTCCATCAGATGCCCCATGCTGTAGGATTCGCATGTGCCGCTGGTTTCATTCGTAAACAGCTTGTAATTCGGCTGCGTAATTTGCAGGTGCGGGAAAAGGAAGCCGCTCTTGGCTTGCGAGCGGCCGATTTGGAAGATCAGGGTTTCCAGTTGTTTCTCAAGCCCGGGATCAGGCTGCGTGCGCAAACCGTACAGTGCGCCTTCAATGGTCTTGTAGGTATCCGAATCGCCCCACATATAACCGTGATATTTTTCGGACGAGTCGCTGGCAAGGATCCGGAAGGCATCGATCGACCCCTGCTTTTCCATTTCGCGGAAATTGTGCTCCACCGTGACCCGGCGGTTCGTGTCCTGCCGCGGCGCCCAGAGCGTGTCTGTTAGCTTGATGTCCGCGGGCACGCTATCATGATCTGTGCGAGTCGTCGTGAATGCATCGTGGTATTGCTGGGATTGGATTTTTTTGTGCTGCAAGAATCAAGGATGGACGCAGCCGATCCGCTTATCATGCGCCCACCGATGCCAAAACGCAACCCGCAACAATCCACGCGCCGTCGCAAGGAAGCGTCCGCCGCCTGCTCCCGTGGTCCGGGGGCTGGATCGCTGTTGTTGTTCTGGCCTTTCCATCTGTTCAATCTGCTTACCCGTCCGCTCGCCCAGCCGGTGAATTGCCTGCCTGGGATCCTGAGTCGCGGCGGCATGCAGAAAACCAGTCGATTGAGGGTCACGGGTTCGGCCGGCAGCGCGACGTTCACAGGACCCTACGAAAAAAATGACCTTGATCGGCTGCGGCGCTATGGCAGATGTGTAGCGGATGGTGTGGATTCCACACGGATTTGCCTGAGGGCAGCATGAAGGAAGACAGTCAGGCCATCGCATCTCCGAATTCAGAAAAAAACTTTAAGAGAAAACGCGTGACATGGCGGGTGCGTTTGCCTAGTTCTGCACGCGCCTTACGTGAAACCGCACACACCATGAGCCAGCCCACCCGATTCACATTGCCCCAGCAGGACATCCCGACCCATTGGTATAACCTCCTGCCGGATTTCCCAGAACCACTGCCACCACCGCTGCATCCGGGCACCAGGGAACCCATCCCTGCGGAAGCATTGCTGGCGATCTTCCCAGAAAACCTCGTCCAACAGGAGATGAGTCCGCAGGGCCTGATAGAAATCCCGGAAGAAGTGCGCGACATCTATGCTCTCTGGCGGCCCACGCCGCTGCTGCGTGCGGTGCGCTTTGAAAAGGCACTGCAGACACCCGCCCACATTTACTACAAATATGAGGGTGCCAGCCCGGCCGGCAGCCACAAGCCCAACACCGCCGTCGCCCAAGCCTACTTCAACAAAGTGGCCGGCACCAAGCGGCTCGCCACCGAGACGGGCGCGGGCCAGTGGGGATCGTCCCTGGCGCTGGCCTGTCGGCTCTTTGGCCTGGAGTGCAATGTTTACATGGTCAAGGTGAGCTATCAGCAAAAACCCTATCGACGCATGCTCATGCACACTTGGGGTGCCACGGTGCACGCCAGCCCGAGCGACCAGACCGCGTATGGGCGCAAGCTGCTCGCCGAGGACCCGCATTGTCTGGGCAGTCTCGGCATTGCCATCAGCGAGGCCATCGAGGACACCGTCACCCATCCTGACACGAAATACTCACTCGGCAGCGTGCTCAACCATGTGTGTCTGCATCAGACGGTCATCGGCCAGGAATCCATCAAACAAATGGAGTTGGCCGGCGAGGAACCCGATACGATCATCGGGTGCTGCGGCGGCGGCAGCAATTTCGCCGGGCTGGCATTTCCATTCATGGAGAAGAAAATCAAGGAGCGGAAGAACTATCGCATTGTCGGGGTCGAGCCGTTCGCTTGCCCGACACTGACGCAAGGCGATCTGCGCTACGACTTCGGGGACACGGCGGAAACGACGCCGTTGCTGATGATGTACACGCTCGGCCACAAGTTCATGCCGCCGTGACTGCGCTATCACGGCATGTCACCGATGGTCAGCCATGCACTCAAACTGGGGCTGATGGAAGCGGAATCCCATCACCAGACCAAGGTGTTCGAGGCTGGCACGCTGTTTGCCCGCAGCGAAGGCATCGTGCCAGCACCGGAATCCGCCCATGCCATCGCATCCGTCGTGGATGAAGCCATCAAAGCACGCGAAACAGGCGAAAAACGCGTCATCCTCTTCAATCTGTCCGGCCACGGCCTGCTCGACCTGAGCGCCTACGAAACCTGTCTGTCAGGAAAAATGCAGGACGCCTGAGCCCGGAGCTTTTCTATCATAATAACCAACTAACCACAAACCACCAAACCACAAATCATGAACATCAAACTCGTTAGTCTTTGCCTCGGTGCCGGTCTGTTTGCGCTGCCGGGCAACATTCAGGCACAATCCGTCCCTATCATCGGCGGTCATTATCCCGCCGGTGTGGAAGGCATCAAAGGTGCGTCCCTGCCGCCGCCAGGCGTGTATTTCCGCGACTACAACATCGGATATTTCGCCGACCAGTTCGAAAACGGCCCGCCGGATTTTGACATTTCCGCATATATCAATGCCCCGCGCCTGATCTGGATCACCCCATACAAAATCCTGGGTGCCGACTACGGCATGGACCTGATCATTCCCTTCGGCTACATGAACTGGGAGTACGCTGGCGGAGCCGTCAAGGACCATTATTTCGGCCTCGGCGATATCCAGATAGAACCGCTGCTGCTGTCGTGGCACTTCAAACAATTTGACCTCGCGTTCGGTTATGCCGTGTGGGCGCCGAGCGGTGACTTCAGCCCCACCCGTCCTGATTTGCTCGCGAAAGGTTACTGGTCGCACATGCTCACGTTGGGTGGCACCTGGTATATCGATCAGGAAAAAACCTGGGCCGTTTCCCTGCTGAACCGCTACGAGTTTGCGCATGAACAAACGCAAACCCACACCGACCCGGGTCAAGTTTATACCATCGAGTGGGGGATCAGCAAGAGCCTCAGCAAAACGTTGGATATCGGCCTGATCGGCTACTACCAACAGCAAACCACCAAGGACAGCGGGCCTATGGCGTCAAACCTGCGCGACCGCATCGTGGGTCTCGGCGCGGAAATTAACATGTTCTGCCCCAAGATGGGCATGTTCACATCAATCCGCTATGCCGGTGAATTCGACGCCGTGCAACGCCCGGAGGGCCAGTTGCTCGCCGTGACCCTGACCAAGCCGTTCTAACACATTCCGCGCCTGCGGCGAAAGACCGTGTGGCACTCACAAATCGTGGCTGTGGCATTGCGCCGCAGACCGTGACCGGAGTGTCGCTCTGGCTGTCCATCCAATGGAGCGGCCCGAGAATGACGCTTGGCAAGCGGGCCTGCGCGGTGGAAATTCGGCGTGCGATGCGATTGAGTCTTGCCGAATTGCGCGATGGCCTGCCTGCGGGCGGATTGTTTGGCGGCGACACGTGGCGCGGGTCACCCGAACCGCTGAGGCTGTCCCGGGAGGATGCCAAATGCATCATGGAGTTGGCTCATCCGTTAGCCAAATTCCAGCAGGCGTGTGACACGCTCTATCGGCGCAGCGCGGCAGGCAGAGTGCCCGGATGGTTGGCGGAACTGCTAGACGCGGGCAAGCCGGATTGGATGGTCAGGCTGCAGCGGGCACCCACTACGGCGGCGCAATTTCCGCGGGTGATCCGGCCGGATTTGATGCTAACGGAAAGCGGCTTAGCGCTGACCGAGTTGGACAGCGTGCCGGGTGGCATCGGCGTGACGGCATGGCTGGCGCGGACGTATGCCAACGCCGGATTCGACGTGCTCGGCGGCCCCGACGGGATGCTCGATGGCTTCAGATCCTTGATGCCCGATGGTGGCTCGGTGCTCGTTTCCGAGGAGTCGTCGGACTATCGGCCGGAAATGGCATGGCTGACCGCCGAACTCGGCCCCGCCTGGAACGTGCAAGCCGCCGCAACATACGAGCCCGACGGGCGCACGCTCTATCGTTTTTTCGAACTCTTCGATTGGCAATCCGTGCCTTTTGTTAGAAAACTCGCCGCAGGTGCCGCCGCTGGCGAAATACGGATTTCGCCGCCGTTCAAGCCGCATCTGGAGGACAAGTTGTGGCTGGCGCTGTTGTGGTCGCCGGCACTCAGGAAAATCTGGCAGCAAACCTTGCGTGGCAACCACCTCCAACGCCTGCACGCTCTGGTGCCGTTCGGCTGGGTGCTGGATCCCACACCGTTGCCACCGCACGCGGTCCTGCCACGGATCCAGGCGCACTCGTGGGAGGAGGTCGCCAGCTTCAGCCAGAAGGAGCGTCATTTGGCGCTCAAAATCAGCGGTTTTCATGCGACCGCGTGGGGATCGCGCGGGGTGTTCATCGGCCATGACATGCCCGGCTCCGAGTGGGCGGCGCGGCTTCACGGCGCGCTGGAGCAATCCTCGACGCAGCCATGGATCCTTCAGGAATTCCGTGAAGCCCGCGTGATCACCCATCCGGTGTTTCGCGCTGACGGATCGGTGGAAATGATGCGCGGACGCGTCCGCCTGTGCCCGTATTTCTTCACCGATGATGCGGCTATCACCACCTTCGGCGGTTGCCTGGCAACCATCGTGCCGGCGGACAAAAAGAAAATCCACGGCATGAGCGACGGCGTGCTGGTGCCTTGTGTGATCGGTTGACCCATGCGGGTAAAAAGAACGGCCCGGTGTTGCCACCGAGCCGTCACGTCATGAAACCTGGACGTTGAAAATTATATCCACCGGTGCTCAAATGAGTCCGGCCTTCTTGAGCGTCACGAAAGCGCCGTTTTTGTTGATTGTTTTGAGAGCACGGCAACTCAGCTTGATGCGCATGTACTTGCCGAGCTCCGGCACCCAAATGCGCTTGACCTGCAAATTCGGGGAAACGGTGCGCAGCACCCGCTTGGTGACGTGGCGACCAATGCCACCCTTTTTCTTGGCCAATCCCGACCGGTGGATTCTTCCGCCAGAACGGACGTGGGTTCCTCGAATGCTGCAAATACGTGCCATGACTTGAAATTTGTGGAGTTGCGGGGCGCGAAGAATGGCCATGAATTCCCACCCGTCAAGCCGAATTCCGCCCCCTCCGCGATTAATTTGTCAGGCGATTCTTGCGCAACTTGTCCACCCAGCGCTCGACATCCTTGAAAATCGCCTCTTTTTTCTCGTCATACATCAGGAGGTGATAGGCGTTGGGGTAATTCCGGTAAGTGACGGAAGTGCCCGCCGGAATGCGTGCGACAAACCCCCGCACATCCGAATCACTGTTGAAAACATCCTTCCCGCCGTGCAGGACCAGTACCGGGGATCGCAAGATGCTCGCGCAATCGTTCATGCGGTCAATGAGCAGGGCCAAGGCGCCAACAAACCGCAGGGTGTACTGCTCGACATGGTACGAGTTCTTTTTCACCTGTTCGGCATGATGCGACTTCTGGGTCATCTGGAAGTCCTGCCCGCCTGCCAGCGTGTCCAGAGAAACGCGGGCCATGGGCATGGTCGAGGCCGCGATCTGGTTGTTCTGCCGGTTCTGCGTGCCGGTGCGCAGAACCGCCGTATCAAATCGTCCGCCGGCTTTTCGTGCACCGCTGTTGTTGGTCGTGGTTTTGAGCGTGCTGTTGCTGGCCAGTTCGTGGGTGGGCTGGAGCGTCATGTTCAAGGAGAAACTTTTACGAAACATCGAGCTGGGTAAAGGCGAACAAATCGCGATACCAATCCTTCGGATCCCCGATGTCACCCCGGCGCTCACGGAGCGGATCGCTGCCCTGGCCGCGTACTTCATACGCATAGAGCCCAGTTTTCGGTTGATGTTCCAAGAGATGCTTGCCCAGATTGGCGTAATCGATGGCCGCGCCGCAAAACCCGTGAATGCCGATCAGCACCACATCCGGCTCGGTGGTTGCCGAAATCCACTGGCGGTAGCCAAAGGTGTCTCTCTTCTCACCACTCTTGGCACCACTCTTCTGACCGGGTGTTTTCGTGAAAGACACGGTCGTGTAGCGGGGTGCGCATGACCCCATCAACGCGGCGGTCACGCAAACCCCAAGCGTCAGAACGCTGATTGCCAAACCTCGTTTCACGGCTATGACTATCGCCAATTTCCCGGAAATTGCAATCCCGGATCCATCCCGCCCGAAAATCCCGTGCGGCGCGGGTTGCGCACCCTCGTCCCCTACGCCATCCCCGACCCGCAGTCCCGCAGACCTCGCACGCTGCAGATCGGAATGCCAGGCCATGGACTTCCGGCATGCCCCGACCTCCGCTTCATCGCCCATGGGCCGCCTCGGCATCGCGGTAGCGGTAACATGCCGCGACTGCGCTGAACAAGATGGCGACGATGAACGACAGCCCCGCATACATCATGAACCTCCCCGAGGTCACGGCTGCTTCCCCTCCACTGCCGGAAAATGTTTTCGTGATGAATGCCACCAACAGATTGCCCGCTGTCACGGTCAACAGCCAGAAGCTCATGATCAGGCTCTTCATTTCCGGAGCGGCTTCCCGGAACGCAAACTCCAGACCTGTGGTGGAGACCAGAACCTCCGCCGTCGTCAGCACGATGTAGGGGAGCATCTGCCAGGCGACGGAAAGCTGTGTGCCCGCTTCCAACCGTTGCTGCAACCCCGCAACGATCACGTAGGAAAAGGCGGCGAGAAACATGCCGTAGCTCATGCGCCTCAGGGGTGACGCAAATCTGCCGAGTCGTGGATAAAGCAGCAGTGTTAGCACCGGCACGAGAAGCATGACGAGCAGGGGATTCGCCGATTGCATCTGCTCCGCGCCGATGTGCAAACCGAGCAAATCAAATGCCAGCATCTTCTCGCCCTGTAACACCCAGGTCGAACTCGTCTGATCGAACAACGACCAGAACGGCGACACCAGCGCGAACACACCCACAATAGGCAGCACGGACTGCGCCGCAGCCACTTCACGTTCGCTGAAACGCTGGTGCGCCGCGCTCCAAAAATCCTGGCCTGCATCCTTCGTGCTCGTCAGCGCATGCCAGAATACCTTGATGAAACCGGCGGTCTTCGTTTCACGGTTCGGTGGCACCCGGACGTAATGCTTCGTGCCCAGCCAGAAAATCAGCGTGGCAATCGCCATCAGGATGCCGGGCACGCCAAATGCCCAACTGTAGCCGTGATGGTTTTTCACCCAGGGCACAACGAGGAACGAGAAGAACGAGCCGAGGTTGATGCTCCAGTAAAATGCACCGTAGGCCTTTTGGAGCAGATGCGATTGTGCGGGTTTGAATTGGTCTCCCATGAACGCCGACACGCAGGGCTTGATGCCGCCCGAGCCAAATGCAATGAGCGCCAGTCCGCAAAAGAGGCACCACATCTTGCCGTCCACACCGCCCGCAAAATCACTGCATGCCAAAACACCGTGACCGGCGCAGTAGAACAACGACACCCACAGGATGGTGTTATAACGCCCGATGAACTTATCCGATAGCCATGCACCGAACAGCGGCATGAAGTAGTTGGCGGACACGAACATGTGAATGATTTCCGTCGATCGGTCCGCCGTCTGACCCAATCCGCCCTGCAACACCGTGCCTGTGATATATCCCGCTAGAATGCTGCGCATCCCGTAGTAGCTGAACCGCTCGCACGCTTCGTTGCCGACGATGAATTTCACCTGCGACGGAAAACGGTTTGAGCCTGACTGCGCTGCGTTCATGATTGTGGCTGGCGTGTGGCTAACGGGTAACCACCGTGATTGCCAGATATTTGTTTGCGGGTTGCCCGTGCCTGGGAATGTCCATGCGCGTACCGTGGGATTTCAAGGCGGTGTTTCGGTGTCACGGATTTCCCGGAGCAACCCGTAGCATCGGGCTTGGTATTTCATTGGAATTTCATCGCCTTTTTCGGGACATGCATTAATGTCGTCACAGCCTTCACGATTATGAAACCATACTCATGCGCCATCACGGCGTTTCTGGCCATCGCCATGACCGCCGCCGCCGCCCCGCGGCTGGTTGTTTCCACCCCCGCGCTGGTGCCCGAATCGAAAATCGATCTGG
>JAPLUJ010000488.1 GCA_026397695.1 Verrucomicrobiota bacterium
CCCATTTCGCTCACCAGCGTTTCGACCAGCGCGCCGAAGAACGGCTTTTCTCCGGAGAATCCAAGTTGGCGGCCATATCGAACGGCGCGGCGGAGGATGCGGCGGAGGACGTAGTTGCGGCCGTTGTTGCCGGGCATGATGCCGTCGGCGATGGAGAACGCAAGGGTGCGGAGGTGGTCGGAGATGACGCGGAAGGCGATCGCGGTGTTCATTTCCGCGGTGAAGAGCGTGCGGTTGGCGCCGGGTTCCGGATAGATATTGGCGTATGATTTGCCGCTGAGTGTTTCGAGTTTGCGGAACAGCGGGGTGAAAACGTCGGTGGCGTAGTTGGACGGTTTGTTAGAAAAATCGGTGAAGTCCTTGGTGTTCTGGATGATCGAGCAGGCACGCTCGAAGCCCATGCCGGTATCGACATGTTTGGCGGGCAGTTCGCGGAAGGAGCCGTCGGCCTCGGCGTTGTATTGGATGAAGACGAGGTTCCAGATTTCGATGCACAGGTCGGAGCCGTTGTTGACGAGGGCGCCACGGGTATCACCTTCTGGTGTTAGATCGACGTGGAGTTCGGAGCACGGGCCGCAGGGGCCGGTTTCGCCCATCATCCAGAAGTTGTCCTTGACGTTGCCGTGGACGATGTGGATGGCGGGATCACAACCCTTCGCGCGGAAAAGTGCCGCCCACAGGTTCCAGGCTTCCTGGTCGAATTCGCCGGGGTCGCCGGGTTGCGGGGCGTAAACCGACGCGTAAAGGCGCGCGGCGGGCAGGCCCCAGCGCTCGACCACGAGTTCCCATGCCCAGGAGATCGCTTACTTTTTGAAATAGTCGCCGAACGACCAGTTTCCTAACATCTCGAAGAACGTGTGGTGATAGGTATCATAGCCGACGTCTTCGAGGTCGTTGTGTTTGCCGCCGGCGCGGATGCATTTCTGGGTGTCTGCGGCGCGTGGCGGGTGATAGGGGGCTTTTTGGACGCCGAGGAAAAACGGGACGAAGGGGTTCATGCCGGCATTGGTGAACAACAGTCCGGGCGACTGGGGCAACAGCGATGCGGACGGCACGATGGTGTGTTGTTTCTCGCGGAAAAAATCGAGGAACGATTGGCGGATTTCGGCAGCAGTCATGGGGCGCGGGGTGGTCCGGCATGTCCGGATCGCGGCGCGAGGATGGCCGATGTCCGGGGCGGAAGTAAAGCCCCGCAACACAGTGATTTCAAGCCGCGCCACTCAGGGAGGCGGGCACGCAGGCGACCTCAGGCGGGTGATTATTCGTCTGACGTTTCGGGTTGGGTCGATCTGGCCGGGGGCAGTGTAGCGGTGGTCGCCTTGGGTTTGAGCAGGTTGCTGAATTCCTCTCCCCAGCGGCGGACGGCCCGGTGGTTGATGTATTTTTCGATATGCGCCAGCATGCGCTTGGCGGCCGCGCTTTGGTCGCCGCTGCGGAACAAATCCACTTCCATCTGCCATTGGAGTTCCGGCAGGGTCCTGGTGACAAAGCGTTCATGTTCGGGCCCTTTCATATCGGCCGCCATGCCGATTCTGCGTTCACCTTTGCCCTTGTTGTTGGGGTTGTTGGGGTTGTTGTTTTTGGTCACGTTGCCGTTGCCCCTGCCCGACAGCACTTCGGCTTTAATGCCTTCCTGTTGGATACGTTTGATCCATGCCGCGCGCAACGCATCCACCCGGGCCGGCTTGCGCAGGGGGGGGAACACGACCGAGCCGTAGATCTCGCCCAAATTTACGGGCGACAAGGGCCACTGTTCCTCGTCCTTATCCTTTTCAAGGTGGCCGATGTCATAGGCTCTGGCAAAAATCGTCGAGGTGACCGCCTGACTGAGTTCCTGCTCCTGGCCCGCGAGTTTATCCGCATCACGGAACAGGGCGTCGACAATTTCCTGCGCTTCGGATGACAGCGACAGGGGGTTGGCTTTTTCGGAAAACGCCTGCAGCGTGAGGATGAGCCAGCGCAGTTGGTAATGGAGGGCCAAGCGGAAACCGGGGGCGGCTAGTTTGTCGTGCTGTTGGCGTTTCCAATCGAGGTAGTCGGAGGTTTTTTTCTGTTGGTCAATGAAGTTCACTTTTTCGGTGCATTTCAAATACAATGCCAGGACCGCCTCGTCGCTGACCAGAGCCTCGCGGTAGGCGGATATACCCATGCGGAACCGCGCATCCACTTTGGAATTCACCGCATCACGCAACTTTTCCAATTTTTCCAACAACGCCTCGCGGTCGACTGCGGAAAGTGTTTCGGAGCGGGCACCGGCGATGCTGAGCACCGCAACCAGAAGGATTGCCAGAATTCGCATGCGCCATGTCATGACAGATCCATTGCCCCAAGCAAGGATGAAGAAAAATAAATGCTGGGGGTGCGGCACGGCGGTGTGTTTCGAGGCTTGGAAATCCCGCGGATTGAGGTATGATCCATGACGTCACCCAGCTCATGCATCCTGCTTTCCGACGTCTGTTGGCGCTTGTCGCAATTTTCCTCACCGCGTTTATCGCCGTTGCCGCACTGCGGACGTGCCATGCGGGCAGCGGCCTCCGTGCTTGGATTCCGGGATTTTTCACGGGCGGGCAGCAGTTCCGCCCGGAAGCCTTCACCTTGCCGGACAAGCCGCCGTTAGACCTGAAAGATGTCGAGTTGCTCGCACGCATGAACGAGGAATACGCCAGTCTGACCCGCGCGGTGGTGCCCTCCGTGGTGAGCATCAACACCGCCGGCGTCCAGACCGAGCGCTTGCTCGACATCTGGGGGCGTGCTCGTGAGCGGCGCTACCCGACGCAGGGGCAAGGTTCCGGCGTGATCGTCACCAAGGAGGGCCATGTGGTCACCAATCATCATGTCATCGCCGGCCAACAACAAATCCTGGTCACCCTGCACGATGGGAAATCCTATCCCGCACGTCTGATCGGCGAGGACATGTTGTTAGATGTCGCGGTGCTCAAGATCGACGCGGACGCATCTTTCACGCCGCTCAAATTCGGTGATTCGTCTCAAGCGCAGGTGGGCCAGATTGTTTTCGCCGTCGGCAACCCATTCGGCCTCGGTGAAACCGTCACCCAAGGCATCATCTCGGCCAAGGAACGTTCGATTTCCGATAATCAACGCGACCTTTTGCAGACCGACGCCGCCATCAACCCCGGCAACTCCGGCGGCCCGCTGGTCAATCTGCGCGGCGAAATCATCGGCATCAACGTGGCGATTTTCTCCCCGGACAAGCAAAACCCGGGCTTTCAAGGAGTCGGGTTTTCGATACCCACCAACGATGTGAAGGACGCCTTGTTTCAGATCCTTGAACGGGGTCGGCCAGTCCGGGGATTTCTGGGCGTGCAAATGCGCGATATGGAACCGGCCGTCCGTTCCGCACTCGGCTACGATGGGGCCGATGGTGCCGCCGTCCTTGGCATTTCACCGGGCACCGGCGCAAGCTGCGGGCCTGCAGCCGTGGGATGTCATCCGCGCGTTGAATGGCGAAACGATCCGTTCCGCGACCCAATTGTTCACCCTTGTTCAGAAAACCCACGTCGGATCCACGGTGACACTCGGCGTCTGGCGCAAGGGCCAGACGCTGGAGCTCAAGGCCACCATCGCCGAAAGTGGCGCGACCGATCCGTCCGCACCGTCTGCCAAAAACCCCGCCGGCCAAGCGAACACCCGCGATCCCGAAGAAGTCTTGCAGGCGCTGGGTATTGAAGTCCGCGACCTATCCGTGCCAGAGCGGATGCAAGGCTTCCGTGGCGTGGTGGTGACGAGACTCGCGGCCAACGGCCTTGCCGCCAAGCTGATCCGTGCGGGTGACCTGATCGTTGCCGTGAACTCCACGCGCATCGGCGGAGTCAACGAGTTCTTCCTGCATCTGGCTGCTTCCGCCAGCGTCCAAGATACCCAAATCCAACTCATCCGCGAAGGCCAAGCCCTGCGCGTCACCGTGCCTGCGCTGCCCCGTATGGAATGATGTGAATCCACTCACGGGGCCGCGCTTTCCCAATATCTAACATCATCTCCCATGCAACGCTCCAAACTTCCCTATTTCTTTCTGGGTCTTGCCGCCGTGCTGGCGGTGGCCGCGCTGGTCTTGCTCATCCTTAAGCCGGGGGTGCCAACGGATTTTCATCCTGTCGGCAAAACGCCACCCGTGAATACCCCGCCAGCCGGAGAAAACCCCGACGTGATGGCCCCGTCTGACGGAGAGAAACCCGACGCGGGACTGCCGCCACCTCCGATCCGCAATTCCAGCGACAAGCCGGCCGTGCCCGAGGACCCTGCAACGGCTCTCAAAAACCTCGGCGGCGGAGTCGCCACCGACGATCCCGCAGATCTCGTCAAGCAGATCGCCAAAGCTCTCGAAGCTGGGGACCTCGCGACGCTCGGCCGACTCATCGGCAAAGATGCGCTCGATCCGGAAACCGCGGAACGCCTCAAAACACTGACCGCCAAAGGCCTGCGACTGCGCCCGCAAACCGGCGTCCGCGAGGTCGGCGAACTCGAATTGAATACCCGTAGCCGCTGGGCGCTCGAACTGGATGATCCGCAACCAGGACACAACAAAATTTTCCTCGATCTCCAGCGCGATGGCCAGAAATGGAGCGTGGGAAAAATCACCCTGCCGCCCGCTCCCGGCGAGCAGATTCCCAAAATGGTTCTGACAGATTCGCTCGGCGTGGCGGATACTTTTCTCCAGGCAGTTCTCAAACAGGATTTCGAACTCGCCCGCGCATTTGTCGATTCGGTGACGGTTTCCGATGCCAAGATCGCCGGGCTCTGCATCCTGTTTGAGGAAGGTGGCTACCGGATGCGTTCATCCAAACCACTACGCGCGATGTTCCAACGCCGGGATGCCGTCGGCTACCTGGCTCATGTGGAAACCGTAGATGGGTCACAAAGCGCGCAATTCTCCCTCACCCTAACACAACCGCCCACGCCCGCGAACTGGCGGGTGGCCGAAATCAATCTCGACCAACTGCTTGCCGATTACGCCCGGCGCGTCGCCGGCGGGGATGTCTATTACTCGCCGCTGGTCAAGAATCCCGCAGGCGGTGACACCATCGCGCTTTATTTCGAGTTCGACCAAGACGCGATGAATCCGCGCACCTGCCGGCAGTTGGAAATCGTCTCGCGGATCCTGCGGGCTGATCCCGGCAAGAAACTCACCCTCAGCGGCCACACGGATGCGCTGGGAACCGACGATTACAATCACAACCTGTCCGCGCGCCGCGCCGAGGTTGTCAGGGATTTCCTGATCCGGGCGGGCGTGGTTGCGAGCCAGATCGTCACCGTCGCCAAAGGTTCCAGCCAACCGCGCCGCCCCAACATCACCGAAGTCGGCGATGACAATCCGGATGGACGCCGCGCCAACCGCCGCACCGAAATCTATCTGGATTTCTAACCGCGTGTAGCAGTGGTGGAAAACCAGCTTTAAACTTTGGCAATTGTTGATTGTTAGGACCACGCCTTGCGCCCTGCCTCCGATGCCACCCACCACCCCCATTCTTGAAGCGGATCGTCTGGTCAAGGTCTTTGGTGCCACCACCGCCCTTGACGGGCTTTCATTCGCCGTCGCACCCGGCGAGTCGCTCGGCTTGCTCGGCGTCAATGGCGCTGGCAAAACCACCGCCATGAATCTGTTGCTCGGACTCACCACGCCCACTTCCGGCATGGTCCGCATCTTCGGCCTCGACCTGTGGAAACACCGCATCGAAATCCTCCGCCAAATCAATTTTTCCTCCGCCTACACCAGCCTGCCGTCCAATCTTCTCGTCTGGCAGAATCTAACCGTCTTCGCCCGGCTCTACCGCGTGCCGCATCCCACACAGCGCATCGAAGCGCTGCTCGAATTGCTCGACATCACCCACCTGCGCAAAGCCGTAACCGGCAAACTCTCCGCCGGAGAATCGACCCGGGTCAACCTGGCCAAGGCCCTGCTCAACAAACCGCGCCTGCTCCTGCTGGACGAACCCACCGCCTCGCTCGATCCCGACATCGCCGACCGCGTGCGCAAATTGCTGCGCCGCCTCCAAGCGCAAAACGGCCTGTCCATTCTCTACACGTCGCACAACATGCGCGATATCGAGGAGGTTTGCGATCGCTTGGTTTTCCTCCATGGCGGCAAGGTGTTGGCCGAAGGCACGCCCGGTGAAGTTCAGGCGCGTTTCAACCGCACGTCGTTGGAAGACTTTTTCATCGGTGTCGCCCGCGGCGAGATAGAGGCGATCGGCCTCCCATGATTGCCATGCCGTATCCACCCCCACCCCGCCGTCCGCCCATGCCCTTCTCCTGCAATGCCGTTAGCGCGCTCGTGCTCCGCTATGTATTCCTCTACACGCGACATCCGGTGCGCTTCGTGGAACTGATCTTCTGGCCGCTGGTTGATCTGCTGGTCTGGGGGTTTCTAACGATCTATCTGCAGAAACAGGGGCCGGCCGGGCTGCCCTCCGCCATCACGTTTCTCATCGGCGGAATGATCTTGTGGGATGTCCTGTTCCGTTCCCAACAAGGGGTCGCCATTTCCTTCCTCGAGGATGTGTGGACACGCAACCTGCTCAATGTGTTTGTCGCCCCGGTGCGCACTGTGGAATACGTGGCGGCGACCTGTCTGGTGGGCGTGTTGCGCGTCGGCGTGACGCTCATTGTGCTCACTGTGGTGGCGGCGCTGGCCTATAACTTCCACCTCGCCGCTCTCGGGATCGCCCTGTTGCCGTTTCTCGCCAACCTCATGCTGTTCGGTTGGTTCCTCGGTATGGTCTCCACCGCACTCATCATGCGCTGGGGACAGGCCGCCGAGAGCCTGGCCTGGGCGGTGCCTTTCTTCATTCAGCCGCTCGCCGCGGTTTTTTATCCCGTCTCGGTGCTGCCCGTGTGGCTGCAACCCGTCGCCAACACCCTGCCTTGCACGCCGATCTTCGAAGGCATGCGTGCCGTGCTCGCGGGACATCCCGTTCCATGGCACCACCTCGGGTGCGCCTTCACCCTCAACCTCGTCTGGGGCGCGCTGGCCGCCTGGTTCTTTGCCGCCAACCTGCGCCACGTCCGCAAAACCGGTCTGTTAGTCAAAGTTGCCACCCAGTGAGACCATCTCATGCAACCTTTTTTCTGCGAACCAATCTAATCACAGGATGGTCTGGTGTCGCAGGCCGGTTTGGTTCCGGTCCCGATAGAAATTGGGGCAATACCTCATGCCCATTGATCGGCCCATGCGGTGGGCATGCGCAGAGGCTTGCCCGCAGGCATGGCCACCAGGGCGAGCGACTGCCGCGCGGTGATGAGGGTGACTCCATCGGATTCGCGAATCACCTCGAAGGCACACCAGAAACGCGCACGCGCAAGCTCGTCGAGCCGCCCGCGAATGAGCAGCCAGTCGCCGAGTTTTGCCGGACGTTTGTAATCGATCTCGCTCCGGGTCACGACGGGGAAGACGCGGGTTTCGGACATCGTGGGCAGGTCCATGCCCATCATCGCGGCAAGCCGCGTGCGGCAGGTTTCAATCATCCGCAGGTAGGCGAGGTTGTGGACGACGCCAGCACAGTCGGTGTCGAAAAACATCACTTCTTCGCGGGTTTGCAGGCTCGTACGAGGGGTTGACATGCGGGCAACCTGAGGGAATCCACCGGGATCTGCAATGTTGGCTTGTCACGAAGCGTAACTTCGGGCTAAAGACCGATCGGATGATTTTTAAAAGACGACAGATGCGATGGCTGGCGGGCTGGCTTGCGGGCATGGGCGTTGCGCTTTGCGCCGGGGAATTCGCGCCGCCAGTGGAGGAAGGGCCGGTGGCGTTCCGTCTGGACAAGATCCCTTTGGATGGCGACACGCTCAAGGAGCTGTCCAGGGATCTTGAGATGCTGGCCCGGGGCTTGAATGCGACCAACGCACCCAAGCGCAGGAGAGCCGCGCAAATGCTCGCTCTTGCCATGGCCCTGGACCCCGTCAACGCCCAAGCGCGGGAACTGTTGCAGGAATATCAGGAGAACCGGCATACGCCCGCTAAAGATATCGGGCAGCTTGAAACAATCCGGACACGGATGGCACCTTATGTCGCTTGGTTGGAAACTGCGGAAGCCGGCAATCATGGGCAGGCCCTCGCCGCTTGTCTGATGGACGTGCTGAGCATTGCCGATCCGACCTCCACGTCGTCGGAGACCTCGCGCGAGGCCGATGAAAAGGGCGCGTGGACCGCATGGATTCCTGACATTTCCGCATACGAATCCAAAACCGTTGTCAAGAATAACACGCCCAACAGCCCGCGACCCCGTGTGGTCCCCCCCCCCACCAAGAATGACCTTCCTCTCAGCAAGGCCGAAGTTTACACCTGCCTATGGCAACATGACGCAAAAGACGCGTCGCCCAATTGGCTCCTCGCGCCCGCCCCTCTCCAAATGTCCGCCAGCGTGATTGCCAAGGATGCGACAGGGGGGCATCCGTTCACCCTGGTGATCGGACCGCCCGTACCGTTAGAAGGCGTCAACGGCGCCGCCCCGCCAGAAGATGTGTTGGCACCCATGCGAGCCTCACTGCGGAATCTTCTCCTTAAACACCACAATAACCTCCCCGCCGATTTCCGCATCTCCATCACCAGCCGCGAACTGGAACAATCGCTCCTATCAAAAAAACCCCAGTCGATCAGCGCGGCCGCAGCCGTCCTTGCCAGTTCGGCCATCACCGGGCGCGATCCGGAGGCCATCATCATCGGTCGAATCGACGCATCCGGCGGCTTCAGGCTGCCGCCCGGTTTTTGGAAGCAACTCCAAGCACTCGGCAAGGGAAACGGCCATCGACTCGTCTTGCCCACCGAGGCCGCCGATTATCTGTCCGGTCAACTGGCCTTGGAAAAATGCGGGTTTTTTCTCGAAT
>JAPLUJ010000361.1 GCA_026397695.1 Verrucomicrobiota bacterium
GGATTTGCCGGCATGCGGACCGCCCCACTCCCCGTCTCGCGCAAAACGTCGCGATTAACGCATCACTCCTACAGCTACTGCTTGCGGATGCGCCAGATTTCGACGAGTTGGTTTGCTTCTGGAGTTTTGCTGCTGAAGCGGTCGGTCTGGCCGAGATAGACGGCCTGGACGAGTTGCGTCGGACGTTTGACGGATTCATATAACTTGGCCACGGCGGTCGCCCGGTCCGAGGACAGGGTGCGGTTCTTATCCACGTTGCCGGTTTCCGAGGCGTAACCGATGGCTAACACGAGATCGCCATCCGGGATGTCGGCGACGAGGTTGCGGATCGTCTCTTGGTCGGCGGGAGACAAGCCGCTGGATCCGGTGGCGAAGTTGAGCTTGTGGAGGACGTTGGCACCGAGTTGTGCCCCGAGGCTGCTGTAAGCAGTGGTAATTTCGGCTTCCGGCAGGTTTTCCAGTTTGCGCAGATTGCGGAACAATTCGACGGCGGCGGGCAGCAATTCGTTTTCCGAATTGGCAAACAACTTGGCCTTTGATAGATCTCCCTCGAGTTCCTTGACCTTGGCTTCGAAAAACTCCTTGGCACGGAGGGTTTCCTCGAAGCGCCGCTGGAGATCAGCCAATTGATCCTTGGAGACGCCCTGGCCTTTGGCGGCGAGTTCCTTGCGCGTTGCGTCAAGCTCGGTGGCGAGCGCGTCACGCTGGGCTTTCATGGTGGTTAGATCACGGCGCAGCAGATCCAGCTCGGAGCCGTTTACCAGCGCGCGTTGGAGTTCGCCCTGCAGGCGCGCGCCTTCTGCGGCGAGGCTCTGGCGGAGTTGCTCGGAACGCAGCAACTCCGCGCTCTTGGCCGAGAGTTCGAGATCCTTTTCGCCGAGCAATGATTGGAAACTACCGGCCAGAGCCACCATCGTGTCCGCATCTTTTTTCAAGCGCGCCGCGATGTCTTCGATGGGCTCGGAGCCGCCTTCCAATGGCCGCAGCCCAAGTGCCATGCGTTCGCGGTTCAACTGGCTGCGGAGGACATTGGCTTGCGCCTGCAGTTCCGTTAGATCAGCCGGGTCCACTGCCGGCTTATGCATGCCATTGCGAATAACCATCACGATGAGAACTGCCAGCAGGACGAGGATCAGCAACGCCAGCATGACCGCAGGCGGCATGACGAATTTGGACGCGAATGCAGCGACGGGGGATTTCCGGGCCGGCGGTTCGGCGGTCGTCTGGTTTTCGATGGGCGCTTGTTCTTCCGACATGCGCGGAGGTTGTCCCCCTTCTCCTGCGGATGTCAATGCGTCGCAAACAAACCCCGACAAAATTTCAGACCATCAGAGCAGCGGCAAATGCGGATGGATGTCCTCAGCCAAGGGCGAGCTTTCGCCCGCTAGATGCCGCAGTAACGCCGCAAACCCGATCATGGCCGCATTGTCCGTGCAGAAATCCGCAGCTGCCGTCGCGAGTTCAAGGCCGCCTTGCCCGCAGGCTTGCTGCAACGCGCCGCGCAGCGCGCGGTTCAGGCTGACCCCGCCGGACAGGCCGATGATGCGTCGGCCCGTCTGCCGCGCCGCACGCAGGGTTTTCCCAACCAGAATATCGATCACCGCCTGCTGGAACGAAGCCGCCAGATCGGCGACGGATACCACTCCCCCCGCCCGCTGCAGTGTGTACAGCACCGCCGTCTTCAAGCCCGAAAAAGAAAAATCCAAATGCGCGTCGTGGAGCATCGAGCGGGGGAAATCATAGGCTTGGGGATTTCCAGCGCGGGCCGCCAGTTCGATTGCCGGCCCGCCTGGATAGGCCAGACCTAACATTTTTCCCACCTTGTCAAATGCCTCGCCTGCAGCGTCGTCGCGGGTCCCCCCCAACCTGCGATAGCGGCCGGGCCCCTCGACATCCATCAGCAACGTGTGTCCACCAGAAACGATCAGCGCCACATGCGGCGGCACCAAGGAGCGCGCGAGAAAAGGCGAGAGCAAATGGCCTTCGAGGTGATTGATGCCGAGAAACGGCCGGTTCAGGGCGCAGGCCATGCCCTTGGCCGCAGTGCTGCCGATCAACAACGACGATGCCAGACCGGGGCCGGTGGTCGCGGCGAACGCGTCGATGTCACCGATCGCGGTGCCGGCGTCGAGCAGGGCCTTTTCCACCAAGTCGCGCAGCCGCAATGAATGATTGCGTGATGCCAACTCAGGCACCACGCCGCCGTGTTCGCGATGCAGATCAATCTGCGAGAACACCACGCTGGCTAACACCTCTGCCGCCCGTCCCGCCCCGCCACGCACGATCGCCACCGCGCTTTCATCGCAGGAGGATTCAATCGCCAGGATCACGGTCACGCCCGGTTCTTAGCGCTCTCCGACCGGAAAACCGATCAAAAAAATCCGGCGGATATTCTTGATATCCTGCGGCGATTTATATTATACCGCACTGATCGATCGTGATGGGAAAGCTATTTGATCAGGACCGGCAGGGCGTCTGCCGCATGGATGAGTCGGGAGCACCGACCCGCCGTGTGGGATAGAGTTGGCAGTAACTTGGCTGGCAAGCGTCGCGCTGGGATGCAACACTAAGCGTGGTGAGGGGACAACAATCCGGTAATCCACTGGTGTCGCAGCGCAAGTTGTGAGCCC
>JAPLUJ010000666.1 GCA_026397695.1 Verrucomicrobiota bacterium
ACCCGTGGTGCGGGCGAGGCTTGAGGGACTAGGCTGGTGAGGGCGGTTTTGGCAAGCGGATTGCGGAGAAGGGCGGATTTTTACCGGTGCCGGACTAGCGGAAAATGTCCTGTGAGAGGCCGCATGGCCTCAATCATCGGGCGTTTTCACCATGAAATCCAGCCGCTATAACAACAACGGTGGCACCCCGGTGATTTCCGCATTTTTCAACAGGCCCAGTGTTTGCAGCCCGCGCAGGCACATGAACGGTCAGCGATCTGGTCAAACAGCTTAACCACATGTCGATGCGCCGGACGTCTGGTTATGGCCTTACTTCACTGCGGAAAAGTCCGTCGGTTTGAGCAACAAGGATTTCACTCCATCCGGCACGGTAAGTGATCCGCCGGCGGTTGTTTCGGAATCTTTCTTTGCTGTTAGCCATGCGGGGTCGGCGCGGAAAGCCTCCCAGGATTTGCTGGCGGATGCGGCATCCTTGTGCGCGATGAAGTAAAGCAAGGTATCATCCGCTGCGGGCTGGCCCGCAACCGGTTGGAAGTAGCCGAGATTGGTGATTCCGTGTTTGCACAAGAGGCTCAATGTGTGATCGCGGAAGCGGCTGTGCAAAGCAGGGAGTTTCCCTTGAGTGGTGGTGTAAGTGCGCATCTCGAACAAGCGCTCCGCCCCATCGGCCACGGTGGGGAACCCCGGGGAATAGGCGGTGGCGGTGAGAAAAAGTTGGTCGGCCTTCGCGACGAGTCTGCCATCCACCTCGGAGGCGGCGGCGGCCTTTTTCCATGCGTCATCGGCGACAAATGTCTTCCATGAGGCATCACGGGCCGCGCGATCCGGATAAGCGAGGAGGTAAATGAGAAGGTTGTCCTTGTTATCGACGGGCACCCAGTAACCGATGTTGGTCATGCCGTGCTTTTCAAAAAGCTTGGTGGTGTGATTCCGGAAACGGGCCAGCAAGGAATCGAGCTTGCCGGGCTCCGCGTGATAGGTGCGGAGCTCAAAGAGGCGTGAATCGGGGGCTTTTTCCGCAGCGGAGATGGAAGAATGGGAAAGCCCTGCGGCAAGAATACCAACACTGAGGATTTTGATCATGATCGTGAGAATGGATTTGGCCGCTGGGCTTGGCAACCTTTTTTCTGCGCTTTATTCTGCGCTGCTTTTCCCCTTCTCCAATTGCCGTTAAGAGTTAGCCTGTCCTCATGCACTGCGCCATCCTCATCATCGGCCCCACCGGTGCCGGCAAGACCCCGCTCGGCAATGCCCTCGAACGCCACGGCCTCTGGAACCAGCACTGCATCCACTTCGACTTCGGCCACCAACTCCGCCTCAGCGCCGCCACCGGCGCTGCCGTCCGACTCCTCACGCCCGACGAACTCGTCCTCATCCGCCAACTCCTTCGTACCGGCGCACTCCTCGAAGACGAGCAATTCCCCATCGCCCGCAAAATCCTTCACGCCTTCCTCCGCGAGCGCTCCACCTGCGACGACGACATCATCATCCTCAACGGCCTGCCACGACATCTCGGCCAGGCCGCCGACATCGACCACATCGTCCGCGTCACCCACCTCATCCACCTCATCTGCACGCCCGACACCATCCTCCAACGTATCCGCAGCAACGCCGGCGGCGACCGCAGCGGCCGTATCGACGACTCGCTCCCCGCCATCCGCAGCAAACTCGCCACCTTCGAACTCCGCACCCGGCCCCTCATCGATCACTACCACTCCCGCGGCATCCCTATCATCGAGCACTCCGTCGCCCCCGATGAACAACCCGACCTCCTCTGGTCCCTCATCAACAGTTACCCCCCCGGTTGCAAATCCATCATCTGAAATCAACAAACATCAATGCTGCGTTGAGTAGCAGACTGGGCGACATTGTGCTCGGACGAAAGCGCCTGCTCGACACCCTCATCGCCGCCACCTGGCACCATGCCGAAATCCAAGAGGTCTTCACCCTCAATCCGGCTGATTTCAATATCTTCGACGCCTTCACCTTCAGCCCCCAAACCTCTGGAACACCATGACCCTCCGCGGCGAGCCATGCCCTATGAATTCTGATGAAATTTGGGGCCATTCTTGGCTGGACTGGTTGTCGTCGACATGAAAAGAAATATCATTTTTCTTTACATGTCACCGATCAAGCATTAAGAAAAGCCACATTTTCTTATCATGTCAGCCCTTCCACCACTGCCCTTGCCGAACCTTGCCGCCCTGGAGACGCGGGAGGTCTGGTCTGCATTGACGGAAGCACACCGGCACTTGGCGGAGCTGAAAGGCTTGTGCGAATCGCTGCCAAACCAGGGAATTTTGCTCGATACCCTCGGAATCCAAGAGGCAAAAGACAGCTCGGAGATCGAAAACATCATCACCACCCACGACGAGTTGTATGCCTTTCGGGACAATTCCGGCGCGAGCGCGGCTGCCAAGGAGGTGCGACACTATGTCTCCGCCCTTCGCACTGGCTTCGAGGCGGTGCGGGACTCCGGCTTGATCCGGTTGGAAACACTATTGGCCGTGCAAGCGGAGTTGGAGCAGAACCGCGCGGGGTTGCGGAAACTGCCGGGCACCGTGTTGAAAAACGAGGCAACCGGGCAAGTAATCTACGAACCGCCACAAGGTGCGGCAGAGGTCGAGGAGTTGATGGCCAACCTGATTGACTTCATCCATGCCGACGATGGCCTTGATCCGCTGCTTCGGATGGCAATCACGCATCATCAATTCGAGAGCATTCACCCGTTCTATGATGGCAATGGGCGCACCGGGCGCATTCTGAATCTCCTGATGCTGCAACGCGATGGCTTGCTCAATTTGCCGGTGCTCTACCTCAGCCGCTACATCACCACCACCAAGCCGGACTACTACCGCCTGCTGCAAACCGTGCGGGACGAAGACATCTGGGCGGAGTGGTGCGTTTACCTATTGCGTGGAGTGGCAGTGACATCACGGAGTGCGATCACCCTGGTGAGGGCTTTCCGCGACCTGCTGCAGAACACCAAGCACGACATGAGAGAGCGCCTGCCTAAGCTCTACAGTCAGGATTTGCTCAACAACCTTTTCCGTTTTCCCTACACCAAAATTGAATTCATCGAGCGGGATCTGGGCGTGTCCCGCCCCACCGCCTGCAAATATCTGGAACAACTCACGAGTGCCGGTCTGGTGCGCAAGCAGAAGATCAGCAGAACAAACTTCTACATCAACGAGCCGCTCTATGCACTATTGAGCAGGGTCACATTGGACAAGCCATGAACACTAGTAAATTCACGCCTAACCCATAATCCCGAAACTCCTGCTGCACCGCTTTCGCCATGGCCAAGCCCAAGAAAAAACTCACCGCCGCCCAACGCGCTGAAAAGAAGCGGCGCAAAAAGGAATTCATGACCATCTTCATCAATGGTAAACAAAAGCGCGTCCGCCGCGAGCCCACCATCGACGGCATGGACGTCGAGGAATTCATCCGCCAAAACGCCGATGACATCTGGCTCCACCAGCATGGCTACTACGAAATCCTCCACGAACGCGCGATGGAAGAAGCTGAAGAAACGTCGAACCTAACACCCTCACCGCCCACCCGCCAATCCAGCGTGATCGACGACTCAGGCGACATTCCGTTCTGACCGCCGCATGGGGAACTCATTATGTGCAGGAGACGAAGATTGTGGACACTTGCGCCGCAGTGGTGCTGAAGTTCCCGCCATGAGCCATCCATCACCGTCTATCAGCACCGCGGTCAGCGCCTGCGTTTCTCCCTGAGCGGCGAACCAAAGATCGAAGAAGCCTGGTCGCGCCACTTCGTGGTTGTCGGCAAGCGGATTCCCCCCCGTCACGCGGCCTTGCGGCGGAACATCAGTGCCGCGAGTGTTAGATTCACGACCCCGATGACCACCAGCGGCAGGACCAGCGTGCACACCCTGGCGAACGACGCGTTCTTGAGGAACACCCCTTTCACCACTTCCACGAAGTGCCGCACCGGGTTGATCCAGGTGACGTGCTGGAGCCACAGCGGCATGTTCTCGACCGGCGCGGTGTATCCTGATAGAAGGATCGCCGGCACCATGAAGACGAACGCGCCGAGAAACGCCTGCTGCTGGGTCTTGCTGATGGACGAGATGAACAGTCCCACGCCGACCAGCGCCAGCGCGTAGAAAAACATCGCGCCATACAGCAGGGCCAGGTTGCCGCGGAACGGCACGTGATAGATATATACTGCTGCTATCAGGATCAGCGTCGCCTGGAAGAACCCCACACACACCGCAGGCACCGCCTTGCCGATCATGATCATTTCCGGCGACAGCGGGGAAACCAACAACTGTTCGAAGGTCCCCTGCTCGCGCTCCCGTGCGACTGACAGAGCGGTGACAATCAGTGAGCCGATGGTGGTGATTATGGCCACCAAACTGGGCAGGATGAAATACGTGTATTCCAGGTTCGGAACAAACCAATTGCGCGCCACGATCTCGGATGGAACCACCCGCCCCGCCCCGGTGGCACGGTCCTTGAGATAGACATCCAGCACGGACTGCAGGTAGTTAAAGGCGATCTGAGAGCTGTTAGAACGGCGGCCGTCGAGAATCACCTGGACCGGCGAGGTGTCGCCCGCAGCGATCTTGCGGGAGAAATCCGCCGGGATGTGCACGGCGAGCAGCGCCTGGCGCCTGCCGATGGCATCCTCGAGTTGTGGCGCGCTCCACACCGGGATGATGCGGGTGAAGGCGCCGGAGGCGGCGAATCTCTGCATCATCTCGACCGAGGCCCGGCCATGGTCCTCGTTGAACACCGCGAGCGCGGCGTTCTTGACCTCCAAGGTGGCCGCAAAGGGAAACAGCGCGGTCTGCAGGATCACCGGCATGATCAATAACAAACGACCGGACTTGGTGCTTAGCAGCGACTGGAATTCCTTGCGGACCAGTGCATGAATGCGGCTGATAAAAATCATTCCATCCTCCGTTTCGTAAGTTTTGCGGTGAGTCCGATGAAGACGACGGTCGTGGCAGCCAACATCAGGATGTCAGGCAACAGGAGATTCCACACGGTGCCGATTTGGAAGATCGTCTGCATCGAGGTAACAAAATAGCGCGCCGGAATGATATGGGTCACTCCGCGCAGGAACACCGGCATGCTCGATATTTCATAGATGAATCCCGATA
This sequence comes from Verrucomicrobiota bacterium, assembly GCA_026397695.1. GTDB lineage: Bacteria > Verrucomicrobiota > Verrucomicrobiia > Verrucomicrobiales > Akkermansiaceae > Luteolibacter. The sequence continues at coordinate 5,138 of JAPLUJ010000666.1, forward strand.
ACATCACCGCCGGCAGGAATGCCGCGTTCAACGCCGCCTGCGCCGCATTGAACTGGTTGCGCATGCCGGTGGAAATCGCCAGCCCGATGCCTAACACACTCAGCAGGAAAAACGAGCCGACCACCCATAACCCGGCGATCGTTCCGCGAAACGGCACCCGCAACACCCAATACGCCACCGCCACACATAACATCAGCGAAATCATCCCCAGCGCGTAATACGGCAGGATCTTGCTCAGTAACAACTCCGCCCGCGTCACCGGCGAGGCCAGCAGCGCCTCCATCGTGCCACGCTCCCATTCTCGCGCCACCACCAGCGAGGTGAGCAACGCGCCGATCACCGTCATGATCACCGTGATCGATCCGGGGATGATGAAATTCCGGCTCTCGGCCGACGGATTGAACCACACCCGCGGCTCTAACGAAATATCGCGCTGCAACTCCTCGCCACGGTCATCGGCCCGCTGCATCTGCCATGTCTGCCAGACACCGCTGACCGTGGCCCGCACGAACTGGGCGATGTTAGGCTCCGTCCCGTCGGTCACCAACTGGATCGGCGCGGTTTCTCCCGCCTGCTGCAGTTTCCGGGAGAAATCCCCGGGAATGACCACGAAGCCGCGGACCTCGCAGTCCACCAGCGCCAGCTCCATCGCCGCGCGCGAGTCATACGACCGCACCTCCAGCCACGGCGACCCGGTGAGCGCCGCGGCGAAGGCCGCGGCCTCCGCCCCCGCATCCTCGACCCGCAGCCCGATGCGCAGGCGCGAGAAATCCAGGTTGATGCCATAACCAAAGATGAACAGCATCAGCAAGGGCATGAAAAACGCGATCAGGATGCTGCTCGGATCGCGGAATATCTGCAGCGTTTCCTTCCAACAAAGCGCCCGCAGCCGCCGCCATGAAATATAGCTCATCGTGTTAGAGTTTCCGCAAGTTCACATGTTCCGAGGGTTTCATGTGGGTGATTCAGTGGTGTGTATGGAGCCGGTTCTCCAACAGCTCATATTCCCCCAGATGCACCCGCATCAGGCTCTTCCACAGTTTGCCGTGGTTTGGCACCGAAAAATGCAGCAACTCGTGGACGATCACGTAATCGCCAAGGTCACGCGCCAGGTCTAGCAACTCGTCGTTGAAGCTCAGCGTGCCCGCCGTCGAACATGAAGCCCACTTGCGGCGCATCGGGCGGACGTAGATTGACTTGGCGGCCACATCCAACGTCCGAGCCCATTCCAGCACCCGTGCCTTGAACTCCTCCCTGTCCCGCCAGCCCTCCGCCAGGTGGCTGCCGCGTCCCGCGGCAGGCCGTGTCTGCGGCGTCCCGCCGCAGTTCTGCTGTGTGCGTCCCGGTTTCATTTCCGAAATGCTTTCTCCAAGAGTGTAAACAACGCCTCCACTGTCGCCGTGACCTTTTCCAAATCCTCCTCCTCAGAAAACACCGCGAAGGTCACTTGCTTCCGTAACTCGCGCAATTCCGCTTCGCCGTCTTTCCAGCCGGGGTGTCTGCCAAACGCCTCGCGGATCTTCGCGCTGACCTTTTCTGCGTTAGGAACGCCGTCTTCCGTGAGTTTGCAAAGCACGAAGTAACTCAGTCCATCCAGCCCTTTCTCCGCCTGCTCGTGCTTTCGGCGCTTGTTCTTCTCCAGTTCCTTGAAAAGTTTTGCCAGTGCTTTTTTTGTTTTTCTTTGCCGGTCCTCGAAGGCTTCCTGCACGGCTTTTGCCCGCTCTGCCATTGCGACCAGAAATGGATCGTCGCTCTCATCCTCTGCTTGCTTCTCAATGGCCTTCACTAAATTGATCACCTTGGTTGCCTTGCCTTCATCCTTCGCGGCAATCGTTTCCAATGTCACCTTGTCGATGAACACAAAGGGATTCTCCGGGTCTTCCAGTTTCGCGCCGATGTACTTCTGCACCAACTCATTCGTCTTCCGTTGGAAATCGCGGTCCACCATCACGCGTTTGGTGTAGGCCTTTCTAACCACGTCGTAAATTCGGCTCACCGTCGTGTAGTCTTCGATATATGGCCGCAGATACGCATCCGGTGAGATGATCTCATAGAGCATCTCGATCTCCTTGTATTCCTTGAAAAATTCCTTCCGCCGGTCCTTGTCGCGGAAGTGCTCTATCAAATCGTCCACATCCTTGTCGTTGAAATCCTGGGTAATGAGCTTCAACCAACCCGGCACCTTGTCGTGCATCTTCGCCTTGAACAACGCCTTCAACAGGCCGATGTCCTTCACGATGGCGTTGATCTCCTCGCTGTCGAACGCCAGCGCCTTTTCCAACTTGTCGAAGATGCCGACAAAATCGAGCACGAAGCCATGCGGCTTCACCATTTCCTGCGCTTCGTTCTCGTAGGGCCGGTTCACCCGGGCAATCGCTTGAAGCAGCGTGTGGTCGCGCATCGGCTTGTCCAGATACATCGCGTAGAGTACCGGCGCGTCGAAGCCAGTTAGAAGTTTCTCCGTGACGATCAGGATCTTGGGCATCTGGTCCAGCTTGCCGAAGCTCTTGCGGATCTGCCGCTCCCGCTTCGGATCGAGGTGAAATTCTTTGAGCAATTTTGTGTCATTGTTGTTGCCGGTGTAAACGACCTCCGAATATTCCGGCGGGAGGAACTTATCCAGCGCGTGCTTGTAGTGGGCACATGCCTCGCGATCCACGCCCACCAGGAACGCCTTGTAGCCCAGCGGTTCCACGTTTTCCAGATAGTGCTTTGCCACGAACTCCGCCACCTGCTGAACGCGGGCCTTTCCCTTGAGGAAATTCTTCAGGTTCACCGCCCGTTCGAGGATCTTGTTCAACTCCTCGATGTCGGCCACGCCCTCGGCCTCGGCCAGGGAGAGGAACTCCTTGTCCAGTGTCTCGTGCGGCACCAGCATCTCGTTCGGCGCGAGTTGATAGTAAAGCGGCAGCGTCGTGCCGTCTTCGATGCTCTCGGCGATGGAATACTTGTGCAAATAGCCATGGTCATCCTCACCGCCGAAGGTCTTGAAAGTGCCCTTGCCGTAAACCGTTTTGTCCACCGGCGTCCCCGTGAACCCGATGAAGGTCGCGTTCGGCAGGCCGGCCATCAGGAAATTCCCGAGATCGCCGCTGGTCGTCCGGTGCGCCTCGTCGATCAGCACATAGATGTTCTTCCGC
>JAPLUJ010000015.1 GCA_026397695.1 Verrucomicrobiota bacterium
TCGTCCCCGTCCCGCTGTCTGCGGCGGCGGCCGCGCGCAGGGACAGTGCCGCCGCGGAGCGCCTGCTCTCCAAGGCCATTGATTTGTTTGCGGCGGAGGTGCCCATTCCGCCCACGGCCATCACCAGCGCCGGAATTCCGATTTCCGGCGGCAAGACGATGATGGACGCGCAGAAGTTCCGTGTGAACTGGTATGCGCTGGAGCGCAAGCAGCTCGGGCGCATCGCCCGGCTGGTGGCCGCCCGCAATTGGTTTGCCGCGCCCGTCCACCGGCTCAACAAATGCCTCTATGGCGGCGGCTTCCAACTCAAGGACGCGGCCGCCCGCAAGTGGGCGGCGGAGGGCACCTATCCGTTCAAGCACATCCACGACGACATCCTGCACGAGTATCTCATCGCCGTGCGCTGGGCACCCGTGCTCTACGGCCAAGACGCCGGACGCGGAACCATCGTCGAAGTCATCATCCACGGCTCCGTCACCCGCCACGGCATGACCAAGCACGCCACCCCCGCCGACCCCCTGCTAGACATCAAGGTCCACGGCAAAAACCTCCAAGTCATCCGCCACGGGAGCTCAGGCATTCCTGCCTGAGTCTTTTCTTACAACGGAGCTCAGGCATTCCTGCCTGAGTCTTCATATTTCTGTCCAAACGTTTGAAGTGTGGCACGGCGGAGATTGAGCGTCCAGAGCGAAGCGAACGAGAGACGTTATCCGCCGTTGCCACCACTGACTTGTTCGGCTTGATTGTGTTCGCTCTGATGGTCGTCCCAGCCAACCGAGTAAAAATCCCCGCGAGGCGGAGCGAGCCTCTTCCTTCTGATCAGCTTGGCGTCAATCCTGAAGTCAGCGTCGATCTTCACGATCACAAGATAGGTTCCGCATCGGGGTAATGGTCTTGATCTCCACAAGTGCATTCCCGAGTCGGCCGTCAGATCCTTGAACCTTTGGATCTTCGTGGAGTTCGATCCCGAATCTTCTTGCCGCATAGTGCTCTCCAATCTCGCCGTAGATAGGAAGATGGCGTCCCATATCCTCCAAGTATTCCTTCGCGGCGACGATCATGTCCTCAAGTAGTCCGCCCTCTGGTTGAGGACCATCGATCTGTTGGTTGATGTAGTCCCAACTGATCCAATCTCCGTTATCCCAGATCGCATCGCCAGGCCCTTCCACTGGCTGTCCTGTTATAGCGCACTGATTCATAATGTTAATTTCTGCCGAACGTTAAATGTGATGCCACCGCCGCGATTGAACGGCGTTGGCGTGATGTTGCGGGGATGAGGAGCGGTTGGCATCCATGGTTTGTTAGCGGGTCTATTTTGGGTCTGGAGCGCGCGGAATTGGACCCCAGCCTTCATCGTTTAAGGCATGCCATTTCAGATCAATGACGTCAGGGTAATCATCCTTCGCGTCATTCAGTAAGCTGAAAACCTTCTGTTCCGCCGATTCTAAAAAGGCTATATACTTCTCCTTATCGGCCTTCGCTTTCTCATAATGCTTTTTGTGAGCTGCATCCGCGCTGTATTTAATGCGATTCTCCAACCAGGCAATATTCTTCTTGGTGCTTTCCATGGATTCCTCAAGTCTTCCGGTGTAGGCATCAACTTCTTCTTTTGTAATAGGGGCCTCTTTGACGCCAGGCCATACCAGCGAAAACTGTGTATCCAGCGTCCATGGATTGAGCAGAATGCCTGTCTTCAGACTGAACCGATAACGAGTGCCAATCCTGAATATCCGGGATGGATCTTGATTCATTGGTCCCGATCGGTCTTGAACTACAAATAGCTGGCCCGCTAGATTGTTCGGCACTAGCACTGAAAACAGGAACACGTCGCCGAATGCATGTGCTGGATCGGGCGTGAAGTAATCAATCTTTTGCCCCGTCGACAACTCCATAGAGGATTCATATCCCACGAGCACAGCGATAACAGGCGTCTCGCTCCCAGCCTTCGTAGAAAGAACTGTGGTGTCCTGTCTCGGAGTCTTTATGGATAGATCGGCGAGAATCCGCCTTGCGGACGCGCGATCAGCAACCGTATATCCGGCAAACCCACCTCCAGCTACCCCAAGTAATGCCGCCGTAAAGGCTATTAGTGCGCCCTTTGTATTCATTGGCTTTCTACGCTAACGCCTCACTCTGCCGCAGCGCGGCAGGGAAGCTTGTGGTTTGAATTTGTGGGGCTGGTGGCTGTCGGCAGGAGTGAATTGTTCGGCATTTTGAGTTTATTCTCGTGGGCCGTGGTTGAGCACCTCCCACATCTCTAATGAAGCGCTGCAAGTTGAATTGGATGCCGCAACTTTGTTGTATGCGTGAAGTGCCTGCTGAACACGTTGGGTGTCTCCATTGGTCATAAGTTCTTCCGCAAGTTTTAGCGAGCTATTGTGGGTTACGCTTTCTATTCTCGGCCAGCGTAAGGACATGGCAGTAATTAGCCACGATACCGCAATAATTGCAGTAATCCCTGATACAACTCTGACCAAGGTTCGCAGCTTTAACTCGGCATATATCCAAAAGGCGACTACTAGAATGGGGATGATAACAGGAATAAGTTGCATTGTGTTTGTCTGC
>JAPLUJ010000004.1 GCA_026397695.1 Verrucomicrobiota bacterium
AGGGACGGGAACTGGTCAATGAGACCAACGGCGGTATATGTCAGCACGACATGGATTTGCCCTCATGGGCCTGGCCCGAACCTGTCAGGAGGACCATGGCCCTCTGCGGTATCCGGCGTGCAACCGATTGCGGTCTGATCAGTGTCCGTAATGCCACCGTGGCCAGACTTGTCCTTGAGGATGGTCTATCAGTCGAGCAGGTAGCCGCCCGGTTTGGTGTTTCCTGGGGCGCCATCTACCAGCAACTCCGTCGAGTTGGGGAGATTGTTCCGGCGGTCATGGATGGGATTGAAGTGCCGACGTTTTGATATTGGGTGACTATTTTACTGATGGGCAGAGCCCTGTCCCGCCCTCAGGGCGGTTGCGATTAGGGACTCGCAACGAGCGCCCTAATCGCCTACGGGGGTTCGGTTCCCGCTGCGCTGCAATACGGTGCCGCAGTGCGGCCCTTAACTGGACCCCGGGCCGCGCAAGCGGCTCCGATTCTGCCGGTGGCGGCTCGCCGGCCACACGACGCAGGGGAGCGATCAGATCCAGTTTTCTGCCGGTGATCCGGCCCGAATTCCAAGGCATTCTTCACGAAGTTGTCACAATTCGCGGGTGCGTAAGCCGCCGTTCTGAGGCGGCCCATGTGCAGACAGAGTCTCTCTGTGAGACTCTGCTTGAGTTGGGTCATGATTGCCTCCTTTCTGATCATCGACAGGTGGAGATTTCTGCAGGTTTTTCTCGGCACGCCGAGACGTCCGTTTGATGCCGTGTTGATCCAATGCGGCATCCACAAGGTCCTGGGGCAAAATCTTCACCATTTTCACGGTGTTGCGGAAGTATTTCCGAGTAGCCTCGTTGATCTCAGAAAATATACGTTTCGTCACATCTTCAATCGCCTTGTCGAGTGCGGTCGCACTCATGATTGGACGAAGAAGCTCGCCCGCCTCTTTGCACTTCTGACGAATGATTTCCGTGGCCTCCGAAGCGTAAGTCTGAGGTGCAGGTTTCGCAGGCTGTGCAGTTTTTTGCGTATTCTCTGGCATGGCAACTGGTGGCGTATTAATTGACGGAGTTTCCGACGCGGGTTTCAGAGTGTCTTCCGGTGTGGCTTGGAGGCTCATCAGTGGACTCCTTTCTGGTTACCGCCCACGAGCTCATCGAAAGAGTCGCGTTTGTACTTGAGGATACTGCACGGTAGGAAACCGTTGCTGGTGGGAAAATCTCTTTCGAGGCTTGCTGCCATGGCCATCCGGCTCTCCCTGATGCTGTGCTCAAGCTTTTGACTGATGGCCTGGGAGAGTAACCCTAGAGCCAGCTTGCGCAACTTTTCTGCCAACGCAGGTTCCTTAGCGGACACAAGGGAAAGCGCTGCATCCATGTGCTCCGAGGTTTGGTCGTTGTGATGTTCCGAGCCAATCTCCTGGAGAATTTTGCCGATCTTTATTCCCGGACTGTCGCCGTCAAATTCCATGAGAGCGTCTTGTAAAAGATCAATATGCAAAATGCTGATCAAAGTATGATCCTCCGCACCCGAAAGGTTTTCCGTCCAATCCTTCCTGTCCTCTGGTTGATGGAGAGGAGCCACTATGTTTGCTTTGCTCTGATCAGGTTGCATGGTGCTGCTGTGACCGCGCTTCTTGGCGCCGTTCGGTTCTCGGCGCCCAAAATTAATGCCATGCTCATCGCAATAATTGCACAAGACGTGCTTCGCCTCACTCACAGAATTCCCGTGCGATTCAAAAGCCAGCAAGACTGCCTGCCATGCGGCAAGCCGATGATCCGGCGCCACCTTGGCCAATTCCTCGACCTGGCGTCCGCGCGGGCCCACAGATCCAAGTCCCTCTTCGGCCATAAGCAACGCGATTTTTGCCGAGTCAAGGCACTTCCTGTACTGACTATATGACAAATCTGCGACATCCTTGGCAAAGTCCTTGATCGATTGATACTTAC
>JAPLUJ010000250.1 GCA_026397695.1 Verrucomicrobiota bacterium
CCGAAGAAGTTGTCGGAGCGGATAAAGAGAATTCGTCCGTCCGCCAGCACTTCGGGCTCGTTGTCAAAGACCAGGGTGTGGGTGAGCGCGGTGATGTGCCGGCCGTCGGCGTCCATCGTGAACAACGAGCGCGACGGTGGATTATGATACTCCTCGAAAGTGCCGATGCGGGTCGAGGTGAACACCACCCTGCCGTCAGGCAGTTCGCAGGGATCGATGTCGTGAAACGGCCCGTCCGTTAGTTTCTGCGGCGCCCCCCCCTCGACACCGATTTTATAGATATGGAAAAACGCGGCCCCGCCGGGTGCCATGGCAACATAGATCCACCGCCCATCGAAGGAAACCGCGGGCGATCCCAATGCCCCCGTCCCGGCATCCAGCAGCAAACGCGGAACCACACCCGGTCGGGCGGGTTGCAGCGCGAAAAGCTTGCGTCCCACTTTCATCGGCGCGGGCAGGTCGTGCTCGGGAAAGGCCCGCGAATCGCGCGGGTTGAATATCGTTACGGACAGGCTGTCATAACTGTTACCTGTTCCCGAAGTCGGCCGATAGAGACTGCAATCGTCGCCCACGAAGATCAGCGCCTCGGGCCAGACATAATCGGCGGGGGGCTCGAGTTCATGACTCCGCGCGCGGCTCCCGGCAGCTTGCCGATCCGCCCGAATCGCAAACTTGCCCCACGGCGCAGCCCCGAACGAACCCAGACGGATCGCGGCGGTCCAAGCCTGGTCATCAAGGGCGGGTTGCTGCCAATTGGGCTGCTCCTTGCGGGTGCATTGCCATGACGTGTTTGTTAGCAGACCGGCTTGCTGCCCGTCTGCCAGCTCGACGGCGAGCCGCGCGAGCAATCCGGCCGGTCCCGGCGCGGTGTTGACCGCCTCGATGGCGATCACGTTGTGGCCGGCCGCAAGCAGGCTGGCGACATCAAACCTTTGCGGGCGGTTCCAGGCATTCGGGTCAGCCTCGCTCTCGCCGACAAACCGGCCATTCAGATAGACGGTGTAGAGGTTGTCTGCGGCGATGAGCAATTCCGCGGTGCGAATGCGGGCCTTTTCGGTCACCGCAACACTGGCACGGAACCACACCGCCCCCGCCGGCTGGTCCATGGCCGTACGCCCTGCCGGTGGCGCGGCCCATATCCACTCCGCAGCTCCGAAATCCTCCGGCTCCGCCCGGGCACCGGCCACCCCGGCGAGAAACATCCATACGACTGTTAGAACGCGGGGCTTGGCACTCATGCTGTGGTAAGGGAAAAACGTAACTACTCGGATAGCCCCGTCGGGCGACCATTGAACTCAGATTGGATTTTCATTCCACGACCGCAAGCGGGAAATAATGTTCGAGCGCCTCGATCGCTCCAGCCCCATGCAGGGCACACGTGAGGAGGCCGCCGGTCGCCGCGATTTTTTCCCGGACCCCAGCCACCGCATTGGCCGGACAGGCGGTCATGCCCGCATGGGCGGTATCCAACATTTCCATGTCGTTGTGGCCGTCTCCGATGGCAAAACAACGGGCGGCGGAAAGCTGATAGATACGTGCGATTTCCCCCAGGCAGCTGCCCTTGTGGAAATCCCGGTGGCCGAAACGCAGCCAGATCGAGTTCCTCTGCCAGGCGAGGCGCGGTTCGGTGGCGGCGAGCGGTGTGATGCGGCCGACGATCCATTCCATCTCGTCTTCGGTGCGCGCGATGAAGCCGGCCGGTTCGCCGTCCATTTCCATCCATTGGGCGCCGGTATGTTCCTCAATTTCATGGCGGATGCGCGCGAGCAATTTGCGTGCGTGCCGGAACAGCCCGTGGACTTCCTTTTCGCACCGCTTGTTCCATGCGGTGTGCGCAATCCAGCGGCCAAAGTCATTGGGAAAATAGATTTCGCATTCGCGGGCGACCACCCAATCCGGCAGAAACGGGAACCGGCTTTCGATGAAGCCCTCCACCACATGCGCCATCGGGCGGCCGGTGTTGATCCCCCAAAC
>JAPLUJ010000349.1:0-4765 GCA_026397695.1 Verrucomicrobiota bacterium
TTCATCGGGTTTCAGGTCCGCTATCACCGTAGTTTCGGCGTTTGATGATGACGACGCCGGAAGTTGTCAGACGCCATGGGGCTCCCCCACCCCGATCATTCCACGTGGTCCGCCAAAGGCAATTCATTGACCTGCGCGCGGACTACGGGGATGGTCTTGAACAGGATTGTTAGATCGGTCAGCGGCGATATCCTGCGGGAGTATAGGAGATCCAGTTGTACCATCTCATCATAGGTGGTTCCGTTCTTTCCGCTCACCTGCCATAGTCCGGTCAGCCCGGGAGTGATGCACACCCGCTGGCGCTTGCAGTGGCAGTATTGCTCGAATTCATAAGGGATGCAGGGACGGGGGCCCACCAAACTCATGTGTCCGAGCAGGATGTTGAACAACTGTGGAAGCTCATCCAGGCCGGACTGCCGGATCCAGCGTCCTCCGCAGATGATTCTGGGATCGTGCCCGAGATCCAGCTTTGTCATGGCACAATGGCCGTGGACGAGATGCTTTGTGAGCGACTGATGTTGGGTGGAGCCGGACCCGTGGTGCATCGTTCTGAATTTCAGACAAGTGAAGGGCTTGCCGCCCAATCCGACGCGCCGCTGCTTGAACAACACCGGTCCCGGAGATAAGGCTTTGATGCAGATGGCCAGGGCGGCAAACAAGGGCGATAAGATCAGGATCCCGCATGAGGCGACGACAACGTCCATGGCTCGCTTCCATTGCGGCATGGGGATGACGGGACAGTGGTGCAGGCAGTAACCTATATTCCCGGAGCACGCTGTTGCTGATCCTGTATCGGCAGGCATAACGATTCCTTATGAAGAATTGAGGGGGGTTCTGTTTCCGAATGGCCTGTTGCTCTCTAGCGATTCAGGCAGTCGGCAAGATCCGCTGCGGCTGTGGTGATGGGGAGCAGGTTGAATTGAGCCTGGAGAGCCGCAACGATGGCGGGCGTTGCGAAGGCTGGCAACGTCGGGCCGAGCCGGATGTTGCGCACCCCGAGGTGAAGCAGCGTGAGCAAAACCGCCACGGCCTTCTGCTCATACCATGAAATATTGAGCGAGAGCGGCAGATCATTGATCCCGCAGTCGAAGGCTCCAGCCAGGGCTGAGGCAATCCGGATGGCGGAATAGGCGTCGTTGCACTGACCGCAGTCGAGCAAACGCGGAATTCCTCCAATCGATCCGAAATCATTGCGATTGAAACGGAACTTGCCGCATCCGAGCGTCAATATCACGCAGTCGGACGGAATCTGCTCGGTTAATTCCGTGTAATAGTTGCGTCCGGTTTTCGCACCGTCACAACCGCCCACGAGGAAGAAATGCCGGATGGCACCCGATTTCACGGCTGCCACAACCTGGTCCGCAACGCCCAGTACGGCATGGTGCCCAAACCCGAGAGTGAGCGTTTTGCCCGCGACATCGGCCGCAAATCCGGGAGCGTTTTTTGCGGTTTGGATGAGTTCGGCGAAATCGCGTCCCGCAATGTGCTTGATGCCCGGCCAGGCAACGAGTCCGCAAGTATAGAGCCGTTGGAAATAACTCTGCTTGGGCAGTTGGATGCAGTTGGTCGTCATCAGGATCGCTCCGGGAAAACGATCGAAGTCGCGGGCCTGATCCTGCCAGGCTCCACCGTAGTGGCCGACCAGATGCGGGTGCTTGTGCAGCTCCGGATAACCGTGGGCCGGCAACATCTCGCCGTGGGTGTAGATGTTGATTCCGGTGCCGGCGGTTTGTTCGAGAAGAGCCTGCAAATCCTCCAGATTGTGCCCGGAAACCAGAATGCATGGTCCGGCGACGGGCTCCAGCCGGACTTCCGTGGGAACCGGATGCCCGAAACGTTTCGTATGCACTCCGTCAAGTCCCTCCAAAACATGGAAGTTGGCTTCACCGCAGCGCATGCAGAGACCTAACAACTGATCCACCGTGGGCGTTTCTCCTGGCGCGATGGCGGCAAGCGCCTCGAAAATAAACAACGATGTTGCGCCGGTGTCGCCTCCGCCATCCCGCACATGCCATGCATAGGCGGCCATGCCTTTCAAACCATACGTTAGAAGCTCCTGCAAACCTAACAAATCAGCTCCAAGCACTTCGAGCCGGCTTTCGATCCCGCACTCCTCACCCTGCCGGATGAGGGCGTCGAGCGTGTTCGCCGGCACAAAACAAGTGGCTCCATTGAAAGACGCAGGAGCAGGATCCCTCCGCACTCCCGCGTAAAGAGTTCGCGCCACTTCCAAATGCCGCCCGGCCTCGAGCAACATCCCTTGCAGACGCGCTGGATCAAAGTTCACATTGGTCACCGTGGTGAACAACGCGTCCAACGCGAAATCCTCCAATGACTTCAATCGCGCGCCGGCATTGGCCGCTCGGTGGGCGTAAACACTCACGCCTTTCAGCGCGTGCAGCAGCAGATCCTGCAGCGCCGCAGTCTCGGGGTTCTTGCCACAAACACCCACGGCGGTGCAGCCAGTGCGCTGGGAGGCTTGCTCACATTGATAACAAAACATGGAACTCATTTGATTCAGGGGTTACTTGGTTGCTAATCGGTCTTACTGCCGAGTACTGGCCGGATCATGAAACAAAAAAATGGCCGTTACCGCGTGCAGTGCTTCACCGCCAAATTAGCCGCCCCACCCGCCTTGTCAAGAAATTATTATAAGAATTTAACGCGGAATTCGCGCGGTGGTTTTTTGTTGCGGGTGTTGGGTGGTTCGGACCGGGTGATTCTTAGGCAAGCTGCAAAGTTCCCGGCCTCGCTAGAGTCCTTGAAACCGAGAATGTGTTGTCGTTAGGTCTAATTCTTCGTCTTGCATCTTGGGTCTTGTTGTCTTGGGTCTGAGGCGCAGCCTCGCTAGAGTCCTTGAAACCGAGAATGCGTTGTCGTTAGGTCTAATTCTTCGTCTTGCGTCTTGGGTCTTGTTGTCTTGAGTCTGAGGTGCAGCCTCGCTAGTTTGTTAGTTCTCGATGATCAGGCGGACACCCACATCGACGACCGGTTGGAACGACTCGAACGGCAGGCGGATTGCCGATCTGGCATCGACGGGTCTGCTGGCCCAAGATCCGCCGCGGGCGACCTTGCGATCCTTTGCATCGCAGTTGTTACGGCCGTCATCGTCCTTGTATGGATAGGGTTTGTAGCTCGAACGGGTCCATTCGTTGACATTGCCGATGATATCTTTCAGGCCCCATGGATTGGCCTCATACTGCGCGACGAAATCCACGACGAACCACTTGTCCTCGAAACGTTCGTCATGCAGCGGGAAATTCATTCCAGGCGGATAGGGATTGCGCTGCATGATGATAGGTCCGCCCTGGAAGCCAACCCTGTTCCAACGGGTTTCGCGGCCTGCCAGGTTGGCATATTTCGCATAATCCTCGTTGCGGTTGCCGTAGAATGCATCGCCCGCCGTCCCGGCCCTGGCCGCCCATTCCCATTGTGCTTCGGTGGGCAGATTGACTTTCAGGCGCGTCGCCCTGGACATCCACGCACAGAAGTCCATGGCGCGGCTCCAGGTCACACGGGCCACCGGTTGGTTCGCGTGGTTGGCGATGTAACCCGGGAAGTTGTGATCCTTGCCATGCTGGTCGATATAGCGCGTGTCATGTGCGGCATCGAATTTCGCATATTCGGAATTCGTGATTTCGCACTCGCTCATCCAGAACGGCTGGGTGATGTTGACCACGGTGCGCGGCGACTCATCGGCAAACCCGTCGTTAGCGCCCATGACAAAAGCTCCTGCGGGAATTCTAACAAAAGAGATCCCGGTCCCGTCGGGCAACTTCACCAGCTTGCGGATATCACCCGATTGCACCTGAAGATTTCGTGCTTGTTCCGCAGTCATCGGGAATCCCGGCACGTCCGGGTTGCCGCTGGTGGTTCGCGGTGCCACGGGTTCCGGCTGCACATAATCCGGTTGTTTGCCCGATTGTATTTCCTGTTGCCTGCGGTCATACTCGTCCTCGGGTGACACGTTGTTGTTAGAAAACACCATTGCCAGTTCCAGACGGCGGTCCTTTTGTTTCTGTCCTTCGAAATCCCTGGGACTCCACTTCCCTTTGAACGGTGCGTTCAGATCGATCCAGGCATACAACCGGTCCCATCCTTCACGGTCGGGATTCACTCCGTAATGCCCTTTCTTCAGCATCTGGATCAGCGGGCTGGTCGAAACATGGTAATCCATCGGTGGCAGAACCTCCATTTCGCTTTCAGGTCCCGGCCGCCGCACATACGGATGGATCAGGTTATAGCCATTGCCCATGTTAGGTGGCTTGAGGCCCTCCGGGCGTTGGGGACCGTCGTGACACCCGATGCAATATTTCCGCAGGACCGGGAGCACCTCGTGTTCGAATCCAAACGGCCTGGTCTCTCCATACCACGGCTTGATGATGCTCATGGGTTTCTGGTCCGCGAGTGTCCGGCTGACCGGCACCGAGCTGCGGTTGTCTTCGTGACAGCCGACGCAGGACACCCGTTCGTTAGGCATGCCGACAATCCACGACCTCATCAACTGCAGGGCGGCGCCATCGGCATCCAGCGGTTGGATGGAAATCGCCGTGTTGGCGGGAATTTCGAAGCACGCCGATCCATCGGGCTCCACGGGCACCGTGCCGAGGATGCGCTTGATGTCCCAACCCGCCTCGACGCCGACCGACGCATGCCCGCCGGTATTCACATAGTTGAAATGATAGGCAAACAGGCGGAGGGCTTTCACCGAACCAAGGGGAATGCCTTTAAGTCCCGGTCCCACGTAGATATTGGCGATGTGCAC
>JAPLUJ010000349.1:4781-9299 GCA_026397695.1 Verrucomicrobiota bacterium
GATGTTCGCGATATGCACCGAGGCCGTCTTCACGCCGGGAGTGATGCGGTCCGGGATGACCTGCGGCCGCGGGCGGGCCTTCAGCATGATGGGTTCCAAAATGGATGCATCCGGATCCTCCGCCAGCAATGTCATGTTGTCGAAGGTGTCCACCAGATAGATGCCCCAGCGGTTCACATCCTTCGGTTTCGCGCTCGCCAGATAGAAATTCTCGTTCAACGGCCATGGATGCACGAACATCGGCTTGCCAAGATCATATTGGTTTCCGGTCTGCTTGTCACACACATCACCCACGACTCGCTTGCCCCATCCCGGAATCTCCGCCACACAGCCGCTTTCCTCGGCGGGCAGCACCTCGGTGTTGATGCGGAGGAACGAACCGGGCGGGCCCCAGTCCTTGTCAGGGGGACGGTATTTGAACGGGTATTGCCGGGCAAGATAGGGGTCGAATATCACCATGCGCCCGTACTCCGCCACATCATGGTGCCCGCCGACGATCGCCACCACCTTTTGTTTGCTGCCGGGGATCGCGCGTGCTTGCAGAACGGCCGTCGGGTAATACGAACCGCTGCCGTATTCGGAAAGCTGCGAGGTGCCGTCCGGATTCATGGTCATCAGGATGCGCGAGTAATAATGCATCAGGTCCGAATACTCCCAGCGGGTATAGAGCACCCGCCCGTCGTTGTTGATAGACGGTGTGTAATCCGAGTCCTGTTCGAAGGTGAGTTGGCGGACCTTGCCTGTGGCGGGATCGCAAAGATATGTCTGCGCCATCGGACGGCTGCCATTCTCGCAGGGCAGCGCCTGATAGGATGCTGTCGATAACAGGATAATCCGGCCGTCCGGCAGGTAACATCCGTCAAACCAGTCCACATCGGGATAGTCTTTGGGCGAGAGTTGCCTGAGCCCCGTACCGTCCGTTTTGATTTCAAAAACCGCCCACTTGCGTTTTTCATCCATGCTCGAGAAGAGTATCCGGTCTGCGGAGAAATCCGGTTCCACATCCCGGACGATCACGTCCTTGTCAGGTTTATACAACGGGTCGAAGCGCGGGCTGCCGCGCAGGTTGGAAAGCACGATGATCGAATCATCGAACCCTCCGCGTCCGATGGTCACATGGCAGTGACTGTTGAGGGAGATGAAGCCGTTGCCGCGCGGCCGGCGCACCATCATGATCTGCGCGTCATCCAACAGCGGGTTGGCGAGAAGCGCCATGCGAACGCCCTTGAGCAGCGCCTCTGCCTCGGCCAGTTTGGCCTGATCACCGCCATCCAGGATTTTTTGCAGATCCTCCTTGCGGGCCTTGAATGCTGCGAGCGCCGCGCGGTGGGCACCCGCGTCGTATTGCTGCGGGAATGTCGCGGCCAGGTTGTCGATCGCGCGTGTCAGGGCGTCCACATTGATGCCGGCGAATTCCCGGCGCAGCACCTGCAAGCGGTCGCTCTCACCGAGGGACAACCCTTTGCTGTTAGGATCGAATTTGAATTTGGGAACCGGGGTGCTTTCCGCAGCCATCCCTCCGCAGAGCATCAGCCATGCCGTGAACGGAACCAGCATCATCAAGCGTTGAATCATCACGCGGCTCATACGCCTATGCGCCGCAGCCTCTTACAGCTTATTTCATGTCGATCACGGAAATCGTGAAGACCTTGCTGGATTTATGCGGGCCGTATGCCAGGTTGATGTTGGAGACATAGAGTTTGTCGCCGCGGAGGATGCATTCCGACGGCGCGTGGAGGCTGCCGTCGGCACCGTCGCTCTCGCCATTCTTGGCGATGATCGCGACCTTGCCGTCCTGGTTGATTTTAATCACGGCGTTGCCGAGGAAATCGGCCACCCAGACGTTGCCCTCGGCGTCCACATGCAGGCCGTCGCAACTTTCTATCCCCTGGTCCTTGGCCAGCACGGCTTGCGTCTTGACCTTGCCGTCCCCGTCGAACGTGACCTTGATCACCTCGCGGTCACCGAAGTTACAGATATACATATTGCCGGCCGCGTCGAAATCGAGGCCGTTGGCACCGACCGGGTGTTCCTTGTTATGGGTCATGAGTTTCACGACGAGATGCGGGTCGTCGAGGCCGGTGACCTTGATCGGACTGGCGGGATTGAGTTCGCTGATTTTAAAGCGGTAAACCCCGCTGGGCATCGGCGACTCACTGTTGATCGTGGTGTCACAGACATAGATGCCGTCGCCCTTGGTCGCCAAGCCGTTGGCCATGTTGAACCCGGTCGCCACGACGTCGCAGCCCAACGCCTTGCCATCCTGCATGTTCACCCGCAGAACCCGCGACTTGCCCTTATCCTTGGTGCAGAACGCCTGGTTGTCGGCCACATATAAATTGCCATCCGCCCCGAAGGCCAGACCTAACGGACTGGCGAGCTTGGTATCGGGGTGCGGCGGCAAGGTGATCACTTCCTCGAGTTTGTCGTCGGGGGTGATTTTCAGGATCATGGCCGGGTATTCCTGGTGGACGACGTTGTTGATCGACAGGTAAATGCAGCCGTCCTTGCCGATCGTCATGCCATCCGGGCTGTTGTATTTTGCGGGCAGCAGGAACCCGACGCGGGGTTTCAGCAGAAGCTGGGCCGGAGCCGGAGGATGTTGTTTTTGGCAACCGGTGAAGACTGCCGCAAATGCCAGTGATAGAACAAGCTGGATCGTGGTTTTCATATGGGAATCTGGGAAGTAATGGGGATTATGGGATGGCCGCCAGGGCCCTGGCGGTGGCGAGGTATCTGGAGAATTTCTGTTGATAGATATCATTGCGTGACGGATCCGGCTCGCAGCGCCGGGCGATGCGGGTCATGGCGCGCACGGCCGTCGGGTAGTCCGGGAAATAGCCGACGGCGACGGCGGCGGCAATGGCGGCACCGAGCGCGCCGAGTTCGGAACCGGCGGGAATATCGATAGGGATTTGGAAGCAGTCGGCGAACATCCGCACCCAGACGGCGCTGCGCGCAGCCCCGCCGGTGAAGCGGATGCATGCGGGTGCCGGCCGGAACTGGAGCAGGCGTTTGAGGTGCGTGAAGTGGGCAAACACGACGCCTTCATAAACGGCCCGCAGGAGTTCCTGGCGGGTATGCCTGGCATTGAGTCCGACGAACGCGCCGGGGGCGGGTGCGGGCAGGTTGCAGCCATAGAGAAACGGCAGGAAGATCGGCGTGACGGGCGACGGATCACCCAGACCGGCGACCAGATCGTCACAATGGGCATAACTGGATTTCCCGTTAGGCGGGGTGATTCCGTCGAGCATTTGCGCAACGAACCATTCGAGATTGCTGGCGGAAGTAGGGCTGCCTTCGAGCATCAGGAACCACCCCGGAATGCTATAACAGGAAGTCATGAAGAGATCCTTGTCGATGAGCGGAGTGCGGGCAATGTATTGGTTGTTGCCCCAGGTGCCCGAGACCAGTGACATCTGGTCTTCATCGACAATGCCGGAAGCGAGACCGCAGGCATCAATATCGAACATGCCACCGGCGACCGGAGTGCCTGCGGCAAGGCCGGTTGCGGCGGCGGCCTGCGGGGTGACGCAGCCGCAGAGATCATGGCTGTTTCTGATAGGTGGCAGGAGGTGCTTCAATTCCAGAATGCCAAACAAGTCCAGCACCGCGTCGTCGTATTGTCCGGTGACCACATTCATCAGGCTGCTGCCGGACATGTCGGTTAATTCGGCGGAAATTTCTCCGGTGAGTTTGAGCCGGGTGAAATCCTTGGCGAAGAGCACGGCGCTCGCCTTGGCGAGCGATTCGGGCTCGTGGTCGCGGAGCCAGCAGAGCAGCGCGTTAGGTTGCGCGGGCCATACGCACTGGGCGGTCAGCGGCAGGGCTTTGGCGGCGGTGCCGTCCTGTTTCCAACGCGCGATGATGTCGGCGGCGCGGCCATCTGTGGAATAGATCGCGTTGCGGACCGGTGAGCCGCCGGCATCTACCAGATAGAGGCCGTTGCCGTGACCGGTACAGGCGATGCCGAGGATGGCGGCGGGGTCGATGGCGGCTTTCTCTAACAATTCGCGGATGGCCGCGGCGGTGTCCTGCCAGATGGCCTCGGCGGACCGTTCCGACCACCCCGGGCGGGGTTCAAGGATTTCAGCTTTGCGGGACGCGACGGCGACCTCAACGCCATCCGTGCGAAACAGCGCGGCCTTGGAGACGGTGCCACCATTGTCGATGCCGAGGAAGTATTGGCTCATGGCGGCTATTCCTTTCCTTGGACGGTGGCGGCAACCGTGTCATCCTTGAACAGCATGAGAAACAGCACTAGCAGAAAGACTGTCAGGCTCGTGGTGATGGCCCAGATGGATTTCCAGTCATAGGCTTTCACCGCGTTCATGGTGGTGGTGTAATGGTCAATGAGCGCACCGTTAACAAAGTTGCCCACCAGCAGCCCCAATCCGAAGGTGACCAGGAAGATGAACCCCTGGGCCTGCGCCTGGATTTCCTTGGGTGCCTTGCGCGCAATGTAGATTTGACCGCCGACGAAAAAGAAGCCGAAGATGATGCCGTGGACGAGGATGC
>JAPLUJ010000300.1 GCA_026397695.1 Verrucomicrobiota bacterium
CTCCCACGTTGACGGCCATCGGGATGAATCCCACGGCGGCGACCAGAGCGGTCATCAACACCGGTCGCAGCCGCGCCTGGCAGCCTTCTCTAACAGCATCCTCCAGTTCAACCCCGGCGTCGAGTCGTTGTTTGATGAACGACACCAGCACCAGTCCATTGAGGATCGCCACGCCGCTCAGGGCGACGAAGCCGATTCCGGCGCTCACGGTGAAAGGCATGTGGCGCAGCCACAGTGCGGCCACGCCACCGACCGCGCCTAACGGAATCCCGGTGGCCACGATCAACACATCACGCAGCGAGCGCAGGCTGAAATACAACAGCACCAGAATCAGCGACAGCGCGAGCGGCACCACGAACGCGAGCTTGCGGTTGGCACGTTCCATGTTTTCGAACTGCCCCCCCCACTCGATGTGATAGCCTTCCGGCATCTTCACCGTGGTTTCGATGGTGGCCCGCGCCTCCTTGACAAAGCTGGCCACGTCGCGACCGCGCACATTGCACTGCACCGTGATGCGGCGCTTGCCCCACTCGCGGTTGATGCTCGCCGGGCCGTCGGCCTCGGTCAGCTTCGCCACCCGTTCCAAGGGCACCACCGCGCCCGACGCGTCCTGGCGCGGGGCGTCGGGCAAACGCATGACTAACGGAAACCGCCGCTGTCCTTCGCGCACCTCGCCGACTTTCTTGGTGCCCACCATCTCCACCACGTTGAGCACGTTGCGGGTCGGCACGCCGAGGCGTGCGATCGCTTCCGGATCGACCTTCACCTGCAACACCGGCTGGCCTGTTAGTTGTTCGACCGTGGTTTCATTGGCACCGGGGATGTCGCCCAGTGCCGCTTGCACCGCCGCGCCGAGATCGCGCAACTGGGTGAGATCATCGCCGTAGATCTTGATCCCGATATCCGAACGGATGCCGGCGATGAGTTCGTTCATCCGCATCTCGATCGGTTGGGAAAACGCGACTGTTAGACCGGGCATGTTGGCGAAAAACGCGCTCATCTTCTCGACCAATTCGCCTTGGGTGCGGGCCTTTTTCCATTGCTCGCGCGGGTTGAGGGCGAGGAAAAAGTCGGACAATTCGATGCCCATCGGGTCGGTGGCCACCTCGGCAGTGCCGAGGCGCGTCCAGATGTTGGCGATTTCGTCCGGGAATTCTTTTAACATGAGCTGCTCGAGCCTGTCGTTTTGCGCCACGGCCTCCTCGACCGAGATTCCGGCCAGGCGGACGCTGGTACCGACGATCGCCTGTTCGCCGAGTTTCGGCAGGAATTCACCGCCGGTGCGCAGCGCGAGAAAAACCGCCCCGGCGATCAGGGCGGTTGCACCTATCAGGACGAGCCAGCGCATGCGTAGCGCGGCACCCAGCACCGGTGCATAGATGAAGTGGGCCATGCGCACCAGCACGGGTTCCTTTTCCTTGACCCGCTTGGGCAGCAGCAGGCTGGCCAGCACCGGCACGAGTGTTAGAGATAGGATCAACGAACCCGCGAGCGCAAAAATCATCGTCAGCGCCATTGGTTTGAACAACTTTCCTTCGACCCCCTCAAGCGCCAGGATCGGCAGGAACACAATCAGGATGATGCCCACTCCGAAGGCCACCGGCCGCGCCACCTCCAGCGGTGCCAGATGCAGGACTTGAGCCCGTTCTTCCGATGTTAGATCACGCCCGAGCTTGTGTTGTTTATCGGCGAGGCGGCGCATCGAGTTTTCGATCATGACCACCGCGCCATCGACGATCAGGCCGAAGTCCACCGCGCCGAGGCTGAGCAGGCTGGCGGCAATGCCGGATTGCAACATCAGGTCGCCGGCAAACAACATCGACAGCGGGATGGCCGCCGCCACGATCAACCCGGCACGCAGGTTGCCGAGAAATCCGAACAGCACCGCAATTACTAACAACGCCCCGATCGACAGGTTTTCCTGGACGGTGTGAATCACCTTGTCCACCAGTTCGGTGCGGTCGTAGAGGACATCGACGCGCACGTCTGCGGGTAACGACTTCTGCACCTCGGCGAGTTTGGCCTTGAGCGCCCTGGTGACCACCGCGCTGTTTTCGCCCATCAGCATGAAACCGAGCCCTAACACAATTTCGCCCTTGCCATAACCGGTCACCGCGCCGCGCCGGATCTCATGGTCCACCTGCACGGTGGCGACGTCGCTCACCCGCACCGGATTACCCTGGTGGGCGGTGATCACAATGGCACCGAGTTGTGTGATATCCGTTGCCAGGCCGATGCCGTGCACCAGCAGCGACTCGCCGGCCCGCACCACTTGCCCGCCGCCGACGTTCTGGTTGTTCGCCTGCAAGGCTTCCGCCAACTGCTCGAAGGTGATCGCATATTTCAGCATGCGCGCCGGTTCTATTACCACATGGAACTGCTTTTCCAAGCCCCCCCAGGTGTTGACTTCCGCCACGCCGCGCACTTTCCGCAGTTGTGGCTTGATCACCCAGTCCTGAAGCTCCCGCAGTTCTGTTAGACCGCGGCCGGGGTCGGTGGAACGCACCGCGTAGTGGAACACCTCGCCCAGTCCGGTGGAGATAGGTCCGAGTTCCGGGCGGCCGATGCCATCCGGCAAGGCCACGCCTTGCAAGCGTTCGGAGATGAGTTGCCGCGCCAGATAGATGCTGGTGTCATCCTCGAAAGTGGCGACCACCTGTGAGAGTCCGAATTTGGAGACCGAGCGCAGGTTTGACAAGCCGGGCAGGCCGCTGACCGCCTGTTCGATGGGCATGGTGATCTGCTGCTCGGCCTCTTCCGGATTGAGGGCGGGGGCGATGGTGTTGATCTGTACCTGAATCGGCGTGGTGTCCGGAAACGCGTCCACCGGCAGGTTCAGCAGGGCCCGGCCACCGTAAAGAACCAAAAAGCCGGAGAAAATACAGACTAACAGCCGGTTCTTGAGCGAAAAGGAAATGAGATGATTGAGCATGGCGTGAGTTCTTTTCAATCATCGGCGCAGCCGGCACCCAGGCGCGAGATGAGCATTTGCGATTTCAGTGC
>JAPLUJ010000662.1 GCA_026397695.1 Verrucomicrobiota bacterium
AGAATTATGACACTTCTATCCTTGGAATAGAGGGTAGAATGGGGGATGGTCAGGTATCTTTTCTTGGAGAGATATGGAATCAGGAGTTAACTATCAATGTTCTTATAGAACGAATGATTGAGGCCAATAGTACTCAAATTGTTTCTTGTTATCGAGACGGGGTAACCATGGAGGGGGTGAAAATCCCCGTGGAATCTGCACGATGGCATGTTAGAGGTATGCGAGATGTTCCTATACATGGTATAGGCGAGACACAGAAAGCAATTGTTGCAAATGATACATTTTGTATCCATTTTTTCCCACTCACAGCAACCATAAAATAATAAAATGAAGTTTATTATAAGCCTCTGTGCTTTATTGGCTACCATGGTGCAGTCCATGGCAGAAGATTTGACATGCACTTATGAAGGTATTGTTGATGGCTATGCTCGAATTGAAGTCCATAACAAGACAGATTTCGATATTGTTATCATGGGTGGAAATGAGAATCAGCTTGTCCATTTTGGAATGACGTACTTGTCCAAAACAAAGAGAGATGTGAAAATGATTTTGATTGGTGAAAATCTAGCTATGTTTGAAAAGCCTGCACTTATACTGCTGCCGTCTAAATGCTCAAGGCAATTTAAATTTCTCGTTAATCCATTGATAGAAAGGACTCAAATCATCCAACTTCAAATTGGGTTAAGTTATCTTCCGTATAGCGAGTTTAGTTCTAAAATGAAGAAAAGTCCTAACATGCAATTCGAGTGGGTGCATTTAATAAAAAATATTATATACAATGATTTCAAAATCAAATCGTTAAATCTATCGTATGGCTTTGGATTAAATTTGAGCGGCTCTACCGATAAGAGCGGCTCTACCGATAAGTGAATAAATGGGGACCAGGCCTGAATCGATAAGGTCCCGACTAACAAGCATTGACGGGTCGAGCGACTGGGATTTGAATCGCTCCATGGCACGACCCTTCGTAAGCGTCCTAAAATCGACCCCCTATGTGTTGCGGGCCGAATTGATATCGCATGATATTCCCAAATTGACATCGTCGCAATTTTGCTGGATTGCCACGCTCTCATCGGGTTTCAGGTCCACTATCATCGTAGTTTCGGCGCTTGATGATGACGCCGCCGGAAGTTGTCAGACGCCATGGGGCTTTGTCCTTGTTCCTCTCGGACCATGCGGGGTGTCATTTTCTCCGCCGAAAATGAAGTTGACGAGCGCTCTCCGGGTGTGGCGTTGCCCCAAACCCCGGGATTTTGTGAGGCATGGCAGAGGACTCCAACTGCCGCGCCCATGACGTTGCAGGTCATGGCCGGAACTTTCCGCTTCACACCCGACCGCCGATCCGCTATCAACCGATCCAGCGATGACCGCCGCCCTGCCATCCCCCGCCGCAACTACTGATCCGGTGCTTTCCAGCGGACGGGAACGCGGGAAATCGCCCGGCCCCGACGACTCTCTGGCTTGACAGGGCATGTCCGGGATGCCATGTTTCGCGTGTGAAAGTGAAGACGGTCAGCTTCGAGAAGATGCAACGCGACAAGCGCAGGGCGCGGTTGCGGGACGAGCGCCGTCTGGCCCGCAGCGAGGTGACGCCGGAGCAGCTCGAGGAAGAGAATTCACTCGTGCTGATGAACGCTAAAATCACCATCCCCGATTTCTGCCAAACCTTGGAACGCTATTACGGCAAATGAATCCGGAGCGGGAATCTCCTCTGGAGTCGGAGATTGGCGAATTTGCGGAAATATTGAGGCCCGCGGATGGGACGGAGCCCCCGGTGATCGTCGGTGGGCATGCCGCAGGTTTTTGGAGTCGGTATTTTCTGTCACAGGGAGTGACTGAACTTGCGGCGTATCTGCCCTTCCGGAGTAAGGATCTGGATCTCGTGGGGACCATGGAGTGGTTGGACAAATTGCACCGGCGGTACAAAGGCAGGTTGCTGCGCTCGGAACCGCGGAGCCCGGTTTTTGGCAGGCTGGATATTCCCCAGTCCGGTGGCGGATTTCTGAGGGTGGAGGTTCTTCACACCGTTCTCGGACTGGACGCAAAGGACCTGAAGCGCACGGTGGATATTGAGGTCGCGGGCGTCGTTGGTAGAATCCCGTTGCCTCATCTGGTATTGAAGGCAAAGCTCGCCAATTCGGCACTCATCCCGCAGAATGGCAGACAGGATGTGAAACATACCAGCATGATGCTCGTATGCGTCCGGGCTTTCATTCTGGAGTTGCTGGAGAATCAGCGGGCGGGATTGATAGGCGAACGACCGGTCGTGAATCTGCTGGAAGAAATCCGGGAGGTGATGATTTCGCGGAATGCCGAAAATGCCGCCAATCTTTGGGGCTTCGACTTACGCAAGGTCTGGCCCATGGAAGAATTGAAGGCGTCCGGCAGCGAAAAGGTCGCACGGTGGCTGGAGCACCGGTTTGCCTGAGAGTGAATACGGAGCAGAAGATCCGTGAGGCCGCCGACTTTCGGGGCATGTGTCACGCGACTTCCTGCCGCTCAATACCGGAACGGCGGCGCAGCGGGCCGGGGGGTCAGCGTGGCGGTTTGTTCGGCAGTCACATGTGCGGCTGGCGCTTGATCGGCGGACGAAAAACTTTCACCTTCCCTCCCGACCGCCGATCCGCTATCAGCCATTCAAGCGACCCCACCGACCCCAGGGATGACCACCTGCCTTCCAGCCCCCGCCGCAACTCCCGAACCGGAGCTTTCCAGCCCTCGGGAACGCGGGAAATCGCCCGGCCCCGACGACTCCGACCCCGGTTTCGCCCCCCTTCCGGCTCCGAACCTCCCCCGACCGCCGAAGCCGCGAAATCCACGCAACTCAATGGCTTCCA
The DNA here is from genome assembly GCA_026397695.1 of Verrucomicrobiota bacterium. Classification (GTDB taxonomy): domain Bacteria; phylum Verrucomicrobiota; class Verrucomicrobiia; order Verrucomicrobiales; family Akkermansiaceae; genus Luteolibacter. The sequence goes on from JAPLUJ010000662.1 coordinate 2,838, forward strand.
ACAGGTTGCGGCGGAATCCTGCCAACGCCAAAAGCATCCGTGTAGCTGACTACGGGTACAGATATATGGATCCGCTGACCGGCCGGTGGCCGTCACGGGATCCGATTGAGGAAGAGGGTGGAGAAAACCTGTATGGGTTTGTGGGGAATGACGGAGCGAGCTCCTGGGATAAGCTCGGGCTCGAAGGAGATGCGCGCAACACACAGCCTTGGGTGACTTTGAAATCAATTGTTGGAAATGAGACGAGGGAATTCGGGCTCAATGATGATCGAATTTGGGATATATTATGGAATGATGGGGTAGTTGAAAATCAAGCAGTGCTTCCATTCGGCCGGTTAGGGGAAACAGAGGAATCTGTGACGCCGACGGGTTCGATTGTCTCTCGAGAACGAGACGGAACTAAAATGTGCTGCGTAAAGATTCAAGTTGGGCACAAAGTCCACTCCCTGAAGATGGCTGATTTGCGCAAGGAAAAATATTGGAAGGTTGCAGCGCACGAATTACGACATGTTCGAGCTACTTACAGACGAGCTAAGTCGGTTACAGACTGGTATCAGGATTATCGCCAACCTTGCTATACGTCCTACAACGATGCTAAGGCAATGAAGATGCAGATCGTAGACTTGATGCAAAGACTTCTGAGCGTGCTCCTGCAGCTTGAAGATCTTCACTCGCAAGGGGAGCCTTATGGAACTCCTGTGGACGGCGCTGACTACACGTGGGATGGGACATATGCTAACTAAATCCATGGCGGCGGAATCGCCACTTAGGCGCGGGATGATTTATGGGATTATTCTCTTTTTATGGACGTTAGCTACAATTCAAATATATCCCGCATTTGTTAGGTTATCGATGTTCCCTAATATTGTTACCGTGGGTGGCGTGCGAACCGGTGAGATGAACGTAATATCGAAATATTTGCATGATACCGCGCCGGGATGGGACCAACCTATAGGAGTTTCAGTAATGCGTTTGGTGAATGTCCTTGGAAACGGCGCTGGAAACATCAGAAATGATATAGTGGTGAGCAAATCAGACGGCACCTTCGAGGTGATAGTTATTCGGCAGTACGGAAATATAGGTCAGCCAAAGCGTTATAGGATGCGGATTGAAGCTGACAGGGTAGAGTTGCTTGAGGCTTTATATATAATCAATTAATAATCGTTACTGCTCAGGTAGCCCCTCCGCTGGGCGAGGCTTGACCGCAGGGTAGATTTTCATTCCACGGGCACCAGCGGAAAATTAATTCTCTTTTTGCTGGACTCAAAGGGGGGCATGGCGCATTTTGCGTGGCGTGACGAGTATTATGTGTTGCGGGCCGAATTGATATCGTATGAGATTCGCAAATTGACATCGTCGCTATTTTGCTGGATTACCATGCTCTCATCGGGGTTTGGTTCCGGTTTCATCGTAGTTAGAGCCTGTCCCATCGGCGGATCAGTAGCTGGGACAAGGCTTCGCGGTGCAAAAAAAATGAGGCATGGGAGGCAAAAAAGTCTCCCATACCCCAAATTCGATGGCTATAATTTTGTTACCATACGAAACACAGCCTCGAACCGTGAACATTATTACCTATCAACCCGCCCTTCGTCCAGCACTTCCTAATGTTTATGGTCCATTGGAATACCGGGAACAACGCGCCATTTACGAGCGCATCGACCACATCCTTACCATTTCCGGGATCGAGCAGGAGTTCATCAAGTTTGCGCTTGTCGATCACGCAAGCGACCTCGCCGCCGCCCGCGCGAAGGATCTGGAGCGCTTTGCCAACTTCAGCGTGGTGGCATTGCGTGCCAACATTGCCCGGAAGCTCACCGGCCTGGCCCATCGCGAATTCTGTGTGCGTCTCGCTGACAGTCCGTTGTTGCAATGGTTCCTGCAGGTCGGCCGGATTGACACCATCAAGGCTTTTTCCAAGAGCACCAGTGACCGCATCACCCGTTGGTTGAGCGAGGAAAACTTGCACCGCATCAATGAACGACTCATCGCGCTGCTCAGTACGGATGCAGTTGACTTCGCGGCACAGGCAACGCCGGCGGCGACTTTCGGTTTGGCAGAGCCTCTCGCTTGCGAGGACGTGTTTTTCGACAGCACCTGCCTGAAGGCCAACATCCACTTTCCGGTGGATTGGGTGTTGTTGCGCGATGCCGCCCGCACCTTGATGAAAGCGACGGTGCTCATCCGCAAGACCGGGTTGAAAACGCGGATGCCACAAGAGCCGTTGGAGTTCTTGAGCGACATGAACACGCTCTGCATGAAGATGAGCGCCAAACGCCGGGCCGCCGACGGCAGGAGGCAGCGCAAGCAGGTCTTGCGTGAAATGAAAGCGCTGGAGAAACGCATTGCGGGCCACGCCCGGGCGCATCTGGAAGTACTCCGGACCCGCCGTGACGAAACCGATCTAACGGAAGGACGGGTGCGCGTCATCATCGCCCGGATTGAAGGTGTGCTCGGGCAACTTCCGGCCGCGATCAAGCAAGCCCATGAGCGAATCATTGGCGAGCGCCAGGTTCGCAATGAAGACAAGATCCTGAGCCTCTATGATGATTCGATCGACGTCATTGTGCGCGGCAAGGCGGGAGCGGAGGTTGAGTTCGGCAACAAGCTCTGGCTCGGGGAAACCCGCGATGGCATCATCGTGGACTACAAGTTATATCAAGACAATCCGGGGGACACGGGTCTTGTCAGGTCTGCCGTCCAACGCCTGGTGGTGGAGCAGAACCTTGGGATCAAGCATGCCTGGGGCGACCGCGGATTGGCCAGCAAGGCAAACAAAGAATTATTGGAGGAATTTGGAATTCGCGATGGACTTTGTCCGCGTGACATAGCAGAGTTATTCAAACGTCTTGATCAAGAGTCTGGATTTCGTGAAGGACTCAAGAGAAGAGCGGGGACGGAAGGGCGCATAGGCATCCTCAAAAACGTCTTCATGGAACGTCCGTTGCTCGCCAAGAGCTTTGCGTATCGGGAACTGGCCGTGGGCTGGTCCGTTCTAACACACAACCTGTGGGCGGTGGCGAGAATGGCGGAGGCGGAGCAACAACGGCAGGCCGATATGGTACAGCAGGCCCGCCCGCCGAAAAAGCGGATAGCCTGATCAAACCAAGATCAAATATCTATCAATCATGGCAACTCCGGGGGTGCTTTTGGAATGCCACGTCCAATGGATGGTCCGGAAGCATTGTTAGAACAACTAATTGTGTCATTTGTGTGCTCCGGCGGAACCTTTCTAAAGAATATCGACCCTGTCTCCCCCGCGAAAAGTCCGGCCCGAAATCATTTCCGAAAATGCCCGCCGATGGGACAGGCTCTATGTATGCGTGCCGATGAGCTAGCGGGGGTCGGAACGCGGGGGCGGGGGTGTCCGGCATCAGAACAAGCCGACGATTTGGCCGGCTTCGTTGATGTCGATCATTTCCGCGGCAGGCACTTTGGGCAGGCCGGGCATGGTCATGATCTCGCCTGTTAGAACGACCACGAAGCCGGCGCCGGCGGAGACGGTGACGTCGCGAATCACCACATCGAAGCCGGTCGGGTTGCCGCGCAGGGCGGGGTCGGTCGAGAACGAGTATTGGGTTTTGGCCACGCAGATGGGGAACTGGCCGAAGCCGTCTTTTTCCAGGTCTTCAAACTTGGCGCGCACGCGGTTGTTAGCGATGATGTCCTTGGCACCGTAGATTTTTCGGGCAATCGTCCGGACTTTTTCCCACAACGGGAGGTCGTCGGGATAAAGGAAGTTGAAAGTGTTGCATCCATGTCCGGCGATATCGACCACGGTGCGGGCGAGGGTTTCCGCGCCGGCTCCGCCCTCGGCCCAGTGGGTCGCGCGAATGGCTTTGACGTTCAGGGCGGCGCAGCGTTGTTCGATGAGTTGGAGTTCTTCGTCGGTGTCGGAGGTGAAGTGGTTGATGGCGACCACGGCGGGCAGGCCGAAGCCGGCGATGTTAGTTAGGTGTTTTTCCAGATTGGCCAGACCGCTGGCGACGGCCGGAACATTGGGTTTTTGCAGATCCTTCTTGTCCACGCCGCCGTGCATTTTCAGGGCGCGCACGGTGGCCACGAGCACGATGGCATCGGGTTGCAGACCGGCCTGGCGACACTTGATATTGAGGAATTTTTCGGCACCGAGGTCGGCGCCGAAGCCGGCTTCGGTGATGGTGTATTCGCTGAGGTGCAGCGCGAGTTGGGTGGCAAGCACGCTGTTACAACCATGGGCGATGTTGGCGAAGGGGCCGCCGTGCACGAAGGCCGGGTTATTCTCCAGGGTTTGGACCAGATTGGGTTTGAGGGCATCGCGGAGCAGCACCGTCATGGCACCGTTCGCCTTGAGTTGGGAGGCGGTGACGGCCTTGCGGTCGCGGGTATAACCGATGATGATGCGGCCGAGGCGCTCGCGCAGTTCTGTTAGCGACTGGGAGAGGCAGAAGATGGCCATCACTTCGGAGGCGACGGTGATGTCGAAGCCGGATTCGTGGCAGACGCCGTTGGCAGGGCCGCCGAGGCCGACGACGGTCTGGCGCAGTGCCCGGTCATTCATATCCATCACCCGTTTCCAGACGATGCGTGCCGGGTCTATGCCAAGGGCATTGCCGTGGTTGAGGTGGTTGTCCACCATGGCGGCGAGCAAGTTGTGGGCGGAGGTGATGGCGTGAAAGTCGCCGGTGAAGTGGAGGTTGATATCTTCCATCGGCACGACCTGGGCATAGCCGCCGCCGGCGGCACCGCCCTTCATGCCGAAGCAAGGCCCGAGCGAGGGTTCGCGCAAACAGATAGTGGCGCGCTTGCCAATGCGGTTCAAGCCGTCGCCCAGGCCGATGGTGGTGGTGGTTTTGCCTTCTCCGGCCGGGGTGGGGGAGATGGCGGTGACGAGGATGAGTTTGCCTGGTGGCGCCGTCATTTGCCGCTGGACGAAATCCTGACCAACCTTGGCCTTGTATTTCCCGTAATGATCAAGATCGTCGGCGGGGATGTTGAGGCGCGCGGCAACTTTTTCAATGGGCAGCATTTTCGCCTGGCGGGCGATTTCGATGTCGGAAGGAATTGTGTTAGATGTCATGGCGTTTGCAGGATGAGTGTGGAGGAGTTAATCGGCGTAGTATTCCTGAACGCGCAGGATGACGTCGAAGCCCTCGAGTTGCAGGCAGTCGTTGAGGCAAAGCATGGCAGGGTGGTCGGGTTCCAGCAGGTTGTATTTGCGTTTGAGGGACCCGATCACGTGATCCATGCCGAGAGGTACGGCGAGGGTCAGGAAGGCGCTTTCCAAGGGTCCCTTGGTGGGCGAGCCATCGGCGCGTTTGGGTGGGAGCATGACGCTGAAATTGCTCAAGCCCACCGACATGTGGACGCCCTTGAGGTCAGGGTCGGCGTGAATCAGGCGGATGGCCCCCATGAGGCAGTGAAAGCGGCCTTCGGAATCCGCGCCGATGGGCGAGATGGCGGGGTCAATGATGCATTGCTCCACCGGGATGCCGTGGCTGACTGCCGCTGCCACCATCTGGCGCGCTGTCTGATAGACTTCCTGCGCGGTGTGGTTCGGTTTGCCGACACCGTTTTCCACGCGCTCGGAGGCGAGCAGGATAGGCATGAACGGCATGATCCGGGTGAGTTGGAACATCTCCATGCGCAGCGGGGAAATCGAGTTCAGAACCGGCATGCGCCCGCCCGCGCGGTCGCGGTCGTAGGCCATGAGTCCGGCCTCGGCCATCGCGGGATCGGGCGTGTCGATGGACAGCGGCTTGGTGGTTACGGATTGGACGTGCCGCACCATCTCTGCTAGAAAGGCTCCGGGGCGGGGGCAGACGTTGACGTCGATATAACCGGCACCTGCGGTATCTTGAAATACCGCCAATTCTTTCAAGCCGGCCATGTCATTGGCTTCGAAAAACTGGCGGGTGGAAGGCACCGAATCATTGATGGATTCACCGATAATGGTCAGGTTGGGGATGGGCATAATATGTAGATGTGTTGGTAGATGAAATGCGGGCTGCGCCTGATCCGTTAGGGCGGGGGCGGGTTCACGTGTGGAGCGGCAGCAGCGGGCGGGGGTGTGGGCATGCCGGGAAGGGCGACGTGATGGTGGTCACGCCCGAGAAAATTGTTAGCCCACGCTGAAGTGGAGATCAGTGCCGGGTTGGCGAAGACCGCCGGGCCGTCGAGCATGTGTTTGGATTCGCCGTAATATTTCAAGCGATCATAAGCGCGCGCCCAGATGCAATCCTTGTTATTGAGTTCGCAGCGGCCATCGAAGGATCCGCCACACGGGCCGTTGCGTCCGCACTTGGAACAAGACGCGCGCGGGCAGAGATAGCCGGTGTCGGGCAGCGAGCAATCCCCGCAATCCTTGCAGCCATACATGAGAGCTTTGGACGCGTGCTCGATCCCGTGCAATGCGTGTAACGTTTTCTGGTGATTGTTCTGTTCCAAGTGCCCGTAGATTTTCTGGAGTGCCGGGAACAATTTCTTGCCCGGGGTGAACGCCAGTTCGTGCACCAGTCGCGTGACGCGATAGTTCAAGGTGACATCGGCGGCCTTGGCCGGTGTTTCCAGTGATTGCACATAACTGTTGTTGAGGCGTGCGCCATTGCCGAGGCCGGTTTGCGCATCCTGTTCGAAGAGATAAAACTCGTCGGGTTTGGGAAACTGGATTTCCTTGGCGAATTCCATCCAATCGTCCGCCCCGAAGCTTTCCGCCATATCAATGATATGAGAGAACGTCTCCGCTTTGTGCACGCCACCCAGATAACCTGCGGCAAAGCCCAGACCCTTGAACACCGCCAGTTGCTTGGCTGCCAGTTCCGTGAAGAATGCCCGGCCCTTGTCCGGTGCGGCAGCCTGTTTTTCCACCTCGGCGTAGAGCGCATCGCTCACCACGCAGCCGGGGATTTTGTTTTGGTTGAACATCCGGGCCACCGTCTTATTGAGCACATAGACATTGCCGATGACGGGCGCGGATAGGTTCGCCCACTCTAGAAAGAGTTGGATCTCGTGGAATTTCCGCATGTCGTAACCGAGTTGCGGTATCACCCATTGCGCGCCGCACTGGACCTTGCGGGCGAGCTTGAAATACTGCGGCATCAGCTCGCGCTCCTGCCGCTTGAACGGCGACACGGCGCA
>JAPLUJ010000144.1 GCA_026397695.1 Verrucomicrobiota bacterium
CGTCAAATTCAATGGCATGGCCGACTGCGTTTCCAAAGGGCTCAACTATGTGAATTCCTTGCAGGGCCCCACCGGCAACTTCGGCTATAATGGTCCGGGTGGCGCCGGCTACCAACCGCTCACCGGGGTTGGCATGCTGTGCAATCAAATGTGGGACAAAGGCAAAGCACCGCAGGTCGCCAAGGCTGTTAAACAAGTGTTGGAAAACGTGAAGTTCGATTTCAAGACAGGTGTCAACCTTTATGCGGCTTACTACGAATCCCAGGCCATGATGCAGCGCGGCGGTGACGATTGGAAAAAATACAATAATCTGATGCGCGAACAGTTGGTCGGCAACCAGTTGGCGGATGGATCATGGGGTGCCCCCCCGGGAGCCGCCCATGTGAACAACAACGTCTTCAGCACCGCTCTCTGCACCATGATGCTGGAAGTCTATTATCGTTTCCTGAGCACCGGGGGCGGCGCCATTCACAAAGAACGCGCCGGACTTCCCGGAATCTGACAAGCGGGCGTCTGCCGGCTACGCTTCCGCTTCCGCCGCTGCCGGATGCAATTCTGACAGGCGTTTGATGGCCAGGCAGGCCCCGCTGTTAGAATCTACGTCGATGATCGCGCCGCAGATCCGCACCGCGCCTTTGGCGATCGGGAAGCGGGTGGGCATGCTGGTTTTGAAGCGCCAGACGACCGAGTCGATGTTGCGGCCGAGCACGGATTCCTCGGGTCCGCACATGCCGGCATCAGTCAAATACCCGGTGCCTCCCGGAAATATCGTTTCATCCGCCGTCTGCACATGGGTGTGGGTGCCGAGCACCGCCGAGACTGTGCCATCGAGCAGGCGCCCCATGGCGATTTTCTCGCTGGTCGTTTCCGCGTGCATGTCCACGACGATGACCGCCACGCCGGCGGAGCGCAGCCTTACCGCTTCCTGTTCCGCCGCGAGGAAGGGGTTTTCCAAAGGCGGTTGGATGAACGAGCGGCCCTGCACTTGGATCACCGCGATGCGGCCCTTGGGGGTTTCCAACACCACGCTGCCGTGGCCCGGAGTCCCTGCCGGATAGTTGAGCGGCCGCAGCAGGCGCGGTTCGGTCGGGAAATATGCCACAATGTCCTGTTGGTCCCAGACATGATCGCCGGTGGTGATGACGGCGGCACCGGCGCGCAGCAGATCGATGGCGATCTTGGGAGTGATGCCTTTTCCTCCGGCGGCGTTCTCACCGTTGACGATGATGAAATCGAGAGCTTCCCTCTGCTTGAGGATGGGCAACTGTTCGATCACCGCCTTGCGGCCGGGCTCACCGACAATATCACCGAGAAATAAAATGCGGATCACGGACATGGTAGAAGATTCGGGCTGGAATAAGTTCCCGTGCGGAGCATCCACACTCTCCCGCCCGCCGACAATCCAATTCCCCCGCAGGGGATCCTGATCATGTCGCCGGCGCGTTGGTTTTTCATTTTGAAAATCCAAGGTTTGACAAAACGTGAATCCAATGAATACTCAAGCCATGAAAATCATCACCGTGCGCGAAATGAAGGCCCGTTGGTCTGAGGTCGAAGCTCAGGTTCGAGACGGCGAAACCTTCGAGGTCATCAATCGCGGACGTCCCACCGTGCGGATCGTCCAAGCGACTCCGCGCCGGATTTTGGTGTGGGAAGACCACCTCGCCACGGCCATTCCTGCTTGCGGTCGATCCGCAGAGGAAACCATCGCCGCCGACCGGGAGGGGCGCTGGTAATCATGCTCTACCTCGATACCAGCGCGCTGCTCAAACTCTACATTCGGGAGCAGGGTTCGGAAGCAGTGCAGGCACGCGTTGCATCCCAAGATTTCCCACTGCCGATATGGGAGATTCAAGAAGCCGAACTGATCAACGCCCTTCGACTGAAAGTGTTCTGGAAGGAGATCGCGCCCGAACAGGCGGTGACTCAGATCGAACTGTTTCAGAAACGTCGCAGACAGGGGTTCTATCTTTTCCCGGAAATCGAGCGGAATGATCTGATGAACACCTTCCGCCAACTCAGCGCGGAAACGCCACGACTCGGGTGTCGAACCATGGACATTTTTCATGTCGCATGCGCCCTGGAGATATCCGCCACCGAATTTCTAACTTTCGATCAACGACAGAGAGCACTTGCTTCTCACGCCGGTTTGAAAGTGACCGCGCTGGCGTGAGCCGGTAAAGAACCCTGGTCGATCATTGCTGGAATTTGCGGTGGAGGGCGGGCGGGCGTCAATCTAGACAACGAAAGAACTGATGCGCCCTTTCTTGTAGAGCAAGCCCACAACCGCCCGCCCGCCGACAAACCAATTTTCCGCATGTCCCGTTCCTTCAAACGCTTCGTTCTGCTGCTGATCGCCTTGGGTCTCGTTGGGCTGGTGTTTATGTTAGGTCGCTGTCCCGGGCCATCCCGTCCGCCACCCGTGACCAGCCCACCGCCTTCTCCCGCCCTCTCGGCGCTTGCGGAAGCGCCGGATTGGACGTCGCTTGAGGCCTTTCAATCCACCCTCACCCGCGCGGATTTCGAGCGCCTCCTCACCACCGTTTTCACCACCGGCAACGCCTGGCAAAATTTCATCGAAATCGATGACGCCGAAGTTCGCATCCACACCGGAAACGCGGGTGCCGCCGAGGTTTTCCACCTGCGCTTCGCCACGCCCGGACGCGCCACGCCCACTCCCCGCCATTGGAAATCCGCCGCCGAACTGCCGCCCGCACCGCCCGGCAAGCCTCTAACAGGACTGCGCATCGCCATCGACCCGGGCCACATCGGCGGCTCGTGGGCACGCCTCGAACAACGCTGGTTGCGGAGTGGCGACGGCAGCCCGATCCGCGAGGGCGACATGACTCTCACTGTGGCGAAGCTGCTCAAGCCGCGCCTCGAAGCGCTGGGTGCCACGGTTTCGTTAGTCCGCACGCAAAACGCACCCGTCACCCCCTTGCGCCCGGAAAACCTGCTTGCCATCGCCAAGGACACCGCCCAACCCGCGGATTCCCCCGCCACCCTGCAAAAACTCGCCGAGCGCCTGTTTTACCGTACTGCGGAAATCCGCGCCCGCGCCAAACTCGTGAACGAGACCCTCAAACCCGATCTCGTGCTCTGCCTCCATTTCAACGCCGACCCGTGGGGCGATCCGAGCCACCCCACGCTGGTCAAACGCAGCCACCTCCACCTGCTGCTCAACGGCGCCTACACCGACGAGGAAGTCGCCCTCGCCGACCAACGCTTCGCATTGTTAGAAAGGCTGCTGCGCCGCACTCACGAGGAAGAGGCGCTCGTCGGAGCCAGCGTGGCCGACACCTTCGCGCAACTCAGCGGGCTGCCGCCATTCGTCTATGCGCCGGGTTCCGCCAACTCCCTGCCGGTCAACGGCCACCCCTATCTGTGGGCCCGCAACCTGCTCGCCAACCGCCTCTACCACTGCCCCGTCATCTTCATGGAACCATACGTCATGAACTCCACCCTCGACCACCCCCGCCTCCAGGCCGGCGATTACGCGGGCCGCCGCAAAATCAACGGCAAATCCCAGCCCTCGATCTTCCGCGAATACGCCGACGCCCTGGCCACGGGCCTCGCGCAACACTACGCGAACGCCCGCAGCGGGAAAATGTCCCGATGAACCGGACACGCGCGGCAATGTCGGGGGCATTCAGGTATGCGGGAAGAATCTTGGCGTCCTTGAGAACCCGCCGAAGTTCCCTGGCCATCTCCTGTTCGACCGCTTGTTGCACGGTGAGACCGTCCTGATCGATGAATCGGGTTTTCAGGGCCTCCAGCACGGTTTTCATGTCAGCGGCCATCCTCCGTCCCTTCACCGGGAAACAAAAAACGCCCTCTCGCGGGCTGGTGATCGCGGCGAAGAGACCGTTCTCCTTGTCGCGGAAGGTCGGGAAAATCGGCACATCCACGCCCACTCCCAGCCCGTTGACCGCCTGACGGATGCCCTCCAATTCCGTTTCCAGCTTGTTCCTTGCTTCACGATAGAGAACTTTACCCGCCTTGGGAAACATCCCGAGCACCCGTCCTGTCTTGCGCGCATCCTGAATCACGAAATCGAAATGCCGCGCGGTGGTATCCAGCGCCACCACGCCCATGGTCACGAACTCCTGCGTCTCCGTGAAGGGACGGAAGCCAATCGTGGCGAAATCGTAGGTGCGTTTCATGGCGCGCTGGAAATAGGAAGGGACCAGAACTGCGGATTGGCCCGTGGAGAAGATCGCTCATGTTTTTTCAATGAAGTCATGTTTTTTTCTTGCGCGGCTGCCGTAGCGGGCTACTGTTTCTCCGCTTTCGCAGCCAGTGGCTGATGAATTTATCAAGGTCCCCGCAGAACCAGCCTGGCAAATCTGCGGTATTTTTTTGCCTTTAACGGAGGGCTTCATTTTGGAAGCGGGTTGTTTTTGTGTTGGTCTTGTGCCGTTCCCAGCGTATCAATCCGCCATGCCATTCTCGCTGGCCAGCCTTCCTGCCAAGCCGAAAGACCGATTCGAGGTCTATCGAATTTTCAACGGCATGTCCGAAGAGGGCAAGTCCGGGCTGGATTCGGCCAAGACCCGGGTGCCGCTCGTAAAGACCTTCCTGCTTGAGCATGTGTCGGAACGCGGAACCCAGCGGGTCAAGCCCTTGGGCGAGATCTGGAGACGGCATGCCTCCATCCTCGCTCCCATCGACGAATCTTTCCACTCGGTCACCGATTTCGCCGAGGATCCGGACACAAGGAAGCAGCAGCAGGTTGTTACCGGCTATATCGAGCAATACAGCCCGAGGTTTTTCGCCTACTACACGGTAGAGAGCAGCCAGGATGCGAAACGGCGTGTCAGAAACTGGATTGGCTCCTCACCGGATCTCGATGCGACATGGTTCAGCAGCCCGCTGCTCAAACACCTTTGGGACAAAGACATTATTCACCGCGGGGATCACCGTTTTGGTAAACTGGTGTTCCGCCATGAGAGTGTTTTTGAGATGCCGGAGGATGCGGCGGACACTCCGGGCGAGGAACAGGAAGATGGAGCCGATGACGGCGGGCCGGAGCCCGAACGCCGCAAATTCCGCTCCGAGATGGGCGACTCGGTAGGCCGACTCCGCAGGTCACTCGATGGACTACGGCAAAGCTATCCGCCTCTCCACGCCCTTTATTCGGTGCGTATTCCCTCCATGGCCGGGAAGGGTGGCCACGATCTCTTTCAGGATGGTCAGATCACCAATCGCTCCGACAGTTTCGAGGACCACCGCAACCACGCCCGTTACCTTTGGCGGCTGTATGATGGCGTTCTCTCGGAAACCGAAGAGTGCGCTTGGGGTGATCCGGCTGCCAAAGACAAACCTGTTGGCTGGAATGGGGTGCCCCTGATCATCCGGTTTGACGAGGCTCTCAGCCAAACAACTTTCGACAACTGGGTGAAAAAGGCCTTCCAAAAGCGCAACGTCTTCAAACTCTGGGGAGAACCCCTGCGCCTTGGTCCCACCAAGATTCACGTCTATGGGGCCGACCGCCACCTCTGGCAGCCGATCAACTTGGAAATGACCGAAAAACAGCTCGTCGCGATTCTTCCGCGTGGCACTTGCGGCAACACCTTCCACCGTCTCGTTGCCAACATTCAGCGCTACATCAGTCCGAAGATCGATGCCTGGATCGGATCCCGTTCGTTCGAGTCGTTTCTCGATGATCGCCACACCAACGACTTCCGCGATGAAACCTGAGGACTGGATACGCGACCCGGTGTTTCAGTTGAACCTGCTCGTTTGGATGTCCAAGGAGCAGCCGAAGGAGGCATATTGCGTCCGCCCGGTTTTCTACGCGGCTGGCTTCGACTGGATGGCCATCGAACAACCGTTCCGCTTTCCTGTCGAGACCGCAAAACTCATCGAACAGATCAATGAAAAGGGAGAAATTCGTATTCACTCCCATCCGGAGCCTGAACTGGTGGTGAAGCGGAGTCGTGATCAATCCGCACTCTATTTCGAAGCAAAATCGAATTCGTTCGGTGCGGATAGCAGCACGTCACACCAAGGGCGTGGCCATCTGGTCGCCACCGGTCCAGCCTTCGCAGAAGTGAACGCACCGCTCGAACGGGCTTTGCTCGTCTATGTGGTTCCTAACGAGGTGTCAGATCCGATGAGGGCATGTCTTCATGAACTCGCGCAACAATTGCGAGCCGTGGCCTTGAGTCCCGGAGATTCAGCCGTGGACGGACTGGCTGCTGAGGATGCGGCGATTCACTACCACTTTGATGTTCCCAGTCGGGGAGTGCTGGGAATCGGCGAATCCCGAATCGCCCTCATTGAAAACATCGCGGAAGATACGGACCCTTCTCCTCTTTTGCTGATCTATTCCGATGAAGACTGCCCTGACGATGAGCGCCGCGGATATTACCGCCATGTCATTCAAAATCAGGCCATCGCCACAATACTTTGCGAACTCCACCGGATGAACGTCGGGGAATCCATCACACTGACCGCTGCCCGGATTCTCGAACTGACGACGCAGGGAGCATTCAATTTCCTCGGGCCTGAACGCAGAAAGAAGATGGAACTCCTGCTCAAGATGAATGTCTTCAACAAGATCGCAGAGCATTGGAGAAGCCGCTCACCGGATGCGGTCAAAGTTCAAGGCAAGGAGTTAACGGTCAGTTTCCAGAGTTCCAGTTTCCAATCAGATTTCCTCGACTGGCTGGAGAGAAGCAAAGCGGTGTTTGGCGATGAGGCGCCGAAGGGACCGGACATTGAGCAGATGGACTTCGAATTGCCCATTCAATGACTATGGGGAATCAGAAATGCCGAATGACGAATTCGGAATGACGAATGGAAGAGGCGGAGGAATGACGAGTGACGAATTCCGAATGTCGAATGAAAGAGTCATTTGCTTACCTTCCGGGTTGCTCGGGTGGGCTTGGCGGGTGGTTGGTTTTGGAGGCGGGCGAGGAGAGCAGATGCGGGCTCGTCAGTGGGATCTTGGGGAACCAACTCTCCCCGAAACGCTTTCGCCAATGTGGCGGGGGTGAGGCGCTCGACGGTCTTTTGGGCGGTGGCGAGGCGGGCTTCGATCCGCTCGGCGAAGGCAAACAGGTCTTCGACCCGGCGGACGATTTCTTGTTGCTCGGGGAGGGTGGGAAGCGGGAACTCGAATCGACTGAGAGCAATACCTGTGAGGTGTTTGATTGTCGTTCCCGTAAACAAGTCCGCCAAGGCACCAGAATCAGCTGCGTGTTTGACAGCGTAGCCAAGCCACTGCGGGAGAAGTCCGTTTTGCACACGAACACGGTGTAAGGCCTTTTGGAAAACAAAGTTGTTTTTGCCGCCCTTCCAAATCGCGCACCTTCCAGGCTCACCGCCTTCGCAGATTAGAAGATCGCCATCAAGGATGCTGAGTTCTTCGGCCTCGCTTGCGGGAATTCGGAGTTCTTGAACGTCGGAGAGATTAAAATCAAACCATCTCACATTGATGTTGCGGAGATAGGCCGTTGGGACTCCTTGATTTTTTGATTTATCCAGCATCTTTCCGAGGCGTGAATCGGCAACATCTTTTAGCCGCACATTCTCCCACTCGTCATTCACTCCATTCGTCATTCTCCATTCCGCCGTCAGGCGGCCACTCGTGGCACTGGCGAGGACGGATTGGCGGAAGCGTTTGAGGAGGGCGGGGAGGCGGTCGAGGCGGGCGCGGCAGGCGTCCACCCGCCCCAGCACCGCCTCCAGCTTGTCCGCGATCCGCTTCTGCTCGGCGAGGGGAGCGAGGATGAAGGGTGCCGCTTTTCCTGCTTCTGTGCCAAGGCGTGGCATATTCAGCCCGTGGCTAACCGCAGTGACGTACTCCAGAAAAGCCGGATGCTTCAACCAGTAGGAAAGGTAACGATTCTCAAGGGGGCCATTGGCTCGAAGCGGGATGATCTCGGTAGTGCAGTAACCCGACTGGTCGGCGATGAGGATCTTGTTCAGGTAGGGGCGGAGCTTCCCATAGAGAACGTCACCAGCTTGAAAGAGGTTCTTCGTACTCTTGGATTTTCTCTATGCGAAGGTGACACGCGAAAGCAGCCGGGAAGTGTCCTTCTCGATGTCTTCAAGCTCCAGAATCCATGACTTGGCCGAGATTTCGCTGGGCTCCGCCTTCTGGGTTTTTCCATAGTCAACGACATCGCCGAGAGAGCATGACTGCCACCCGTCCGGCAATTCGTCATTCGTCATTCCGTCATTCGTCATTTTCTTCTCCCCTCCGTTTTCATCATCCGATTCTTCAGGGCCAACGGCCCCGCCCATACCAGCC
>JAPLUJ010000035.1 GCA_026397695.1 Verrucomicrobiota bacterium
GACCCTGCACGCATTGCGGCAGCGGTCCGAGGCGCTGGGCGCGGAGTTGCTCATTGCCAGCCAGCCGGGTGCTGGCACCAGGCTCATGCTCACCATTCCGCTAGAGCGGAAGCGACGGCGAAAACCCCGAACCGCCGACTGAAACACACCACTCCGCAGCGAGTCCCTTCACCTGAAGCACACTAATGTGGAAGCGCCCAAGAAACGAAAGAATAGAATGAGTTCGCTTGGTCATGGGCTCCGGAATTCATGGCTTTCCAATGAACCGGATTTGTTTTTTTGAAACAATGGCGAAAGGATAATCAGCCAAAGGCAGTCCCTGAAAAATGCTGCTGCCGTTTTCCACCCTGAAACCATCCGTTTTGTAAACATTTCCTGTTAAAAAATCCACAAGCACAGGCTCCTCAAATGTCAGATTTTCGATTTTCAAGGATACCGTTGCCAGTTCCAGGACGTTTTCCTGGGGATTCCATGGCAACCAATAAGCAACAAGGGCTTTTTCATCGCCTGTTTTGTATGCAGCCAGCAAAGGCACGGATGGAAAGGCATCCTCGTATTCCCCGATGCCTTGAAAATGTCCCGGATGGATCACCTGGAATTCGGATTTGGTCTGGAAAACCTTATAACTGTCATCCATTGCAGCACAAAGGTTTTGATAAGCATGATAAGCCGGTTTGGGGTGCTGTGTTTCGCGGAATAATATACATGTCTGATTAACTCCATCTCCATGCACGCCGCTTCCACCCCTTTCCGGATAACCCAAAATGGCATCGATTCCGGTAAGTTCGGTTCGCTTCGAATCAGGAGTCGCGTGGTGCGGCAAAAGTAAGTATCGACAAATGACTGTCGAAGTAACCATTTTGCCTGAATGTTCAAGCCCCAGGGAGCGCGTCCGCGATATCCTGTCGTGCGGCTATGTGAAGGATATCCACACTCTCCCTGCCAGATTTCGAGGTCCGGCTTGTGTTTTTTCAAAACATCGCGCAAACCGCTGATGCGGTAAACGCGGTCTTCAGGTAATATGGCGTAATGGTGAAAGCTGAAGATGTCAATGTTTGCGGGATTGCAGTTGCTTAGGAAATCGTCGCTGTATTTTGGATCTATACCCGCGGTCGCACCGGCTATGATTTTGGCCTTGGGTTGTATGGAACGTATTTTCCCGGCGGTTACTTCGACCAGTTTGCCGTAATCCCCGCCACTTGGCGGCGCTCCCCAGAATCTTTGGAAATTGGGTTCGTTCCATATTTCCCAGTATGTGATTTTGTCTTTATAACGTTTGATCACGTTTTCAACGAAGTTCAGCCAGGCTTGTGTTTCCCCGGGGCTGCCCACCGGAGGTGCCGGACTTGCGCCATAAATAGCAGCCAGTTTCGGATCCGCATAATTGCCGGTTCCGCTGTATAGCCGATTGCCATTTCCAATGGTTACAAAAGGTGTGATCCCCAATCTCAATACCGCTGCGAACGCATCATCGGTTCTTTGCCAGTCATATACTCCCTTTTCTTTCTCGATTTCCTCCCAGTTCGCCTGCAGGCGGATCCATTTTACGCCCAGTTCCGAAGCTTTTTCGAGAACATTCTCCGTAATCATTCCCGCATGTATCCCCCAGTACGAACCGGATATTTCATGCGATTTTTTAGGAATGATTTTTCCTATCATGTTTTTATCCAGGGGAAATGTTGCCTTCATGGCTTGGCCTTTGGCTGTTGCCTTGGCAGCCTGCGCCATCGCGGCGGGCGCCGCATGCGCTTGGCCCGAGTGGGCGGCGGCAGGTGCCTCATGCGCAAAGGCCGGCACGGCGAGCAATACGGCGGCGGCCATGGCTAAACGCGGATTCATGGGACACGAGGGTAGCCCTATCCGCCGGATTCGCAAGTTCCAATCGAAAAGCGGCCACGATGCTCCTGCTTTGACGTTTCCCAACTTGAATTTCACCGCTGATTTCCAATGGGTCACAATCAGGAGTTTTTTTGGCTTCCCCGCACCATGTCTCAACCAAGTTATTCCAGGTTTCACACCTGCGCAGCGCCGGGTTCTGGTGCAAAAAAAGAAAAATGAAAACTAGTGAGGAGGAGCATTTTTCCCATTAATTACACGGATTACCCCGCCTGCAAGGCGCCTCCCATAACCCGATCGATGCGTTGCGTGATGAGTGGTGCTGGGAATTCGTTCATTCATCACATATCTGTGGCGCTTTATCGCGGGACATGCCTGTTTCATCTCAAAACAGAAGCAAACTCCAGAATTTTCAAATATATAGTTGTTGCATCTGCTAAGAGCCATGGTGGTTCTAGTGCGGAAAAACCAAAAAAATAAGAACACTATGAAAATGATCAAAACACTCGCGGTCGGCACAACGCTTGGCCTGGCACTTCTCACATCCACCTTCGCGCAAGGACGCCGCGGCGGTCCTCCAGACGGTCCTCCAGGCGTTTTCCCAGGCGGTCCTGCAGGCGGCCCACATGAAGGTCTGCCGGAAGCTGGCGCTAAAGCCGTGAAACACCTCACCGAGATCTACGCCATGGTTGCTCCGTTCGATGTGAATGTGGACGATCAACTGGACGCTAACGAAACGGCAGCGCTCGCCGCCGCTATCACCAATGGCACGGTGAAAGAACCGCTCCATCCCATGTCACCCAAAGGAGACAAACCCAAGCCCGCGATGATCGCCAATCACCTAGCCGAAATGTATGCGACCATCGCACCCTATGATTCGGACCAGGACGGATTGTTGGACGCAACCGAGCAAGACGCACTACAGGTCGCGATGGATAGCGGCGAACTACCGCGCCCCGGTGGCCCGCGGCCTTAAACCCAACTGCTCCTGATTTTGAAATCAGTACCGTCGGGCGGCTACCAGGCGGTGCTGATTATAGTCGCTTCCCGCCGCCTTCTGATGTCTTCTTTCCGCGTAATGGTTTTGAAATCCAACCTCGTATTGCAGAGCTTTTTCACCCCCATGCTGATTGTGTTCAGCGCATGGCTATTGTTAGGCGTGTTTCTCTCCGTTCCTGTCATGCTGATCGGTTCCTTCAGCGTGCTGGAAGCACTGAAATTCGTGCTGCCAATGTGGTTGGGTTGGGCCATCTTTGCGCCGATGGTGGTAATTGTGGCTTTTTCTTTTCCGCTGGAACGCGTGCGATTGGCGCTTAGCCTCGCCGTGCATCTGGTGGCATGCGTCGGCGTGGTCTTGGCAAGCCAATGTATCTTCCTTCACTTGGTGGAACTGCGGCAGGACGGCGGTCCAAATGGACCACCCCATCCATCGAGCCTAGCTCCGCCGGATCACGGAAATGACACACCTCCGGCACCGCCTCACGGCCCACACGGCGCGCACCGCCCTGGCGGTGGGCCGCCGATGATTCGGGCAA
Organism: Verrucomicrobiota bacterium; assembly: GCA_026397695.1. GTDB lineage: Bacteria > Verrucomicrobiota > Verrucomicrobiia > Verrucomicrobiales > Akkermansiaceae > Luteolibacter. The sequence goes on from JAPLUJ010000035.1 coordinate 3,372, forward strand.
CGTTTGATGGCCTGATCTATGTCGTGTTGGTAAGTATCTGCCAGACGGTGGTTTGGTCAACCCGCGCACGCAACCGCGAGCATCGTGCGCTCGCCGCAGAAGCCAGCCTCACCCAAGCCCGGCTCGCCGCACTCCAGATGCAAATCAATCCGCATTTTCTCTTCAACGCGCTGAACGGCATCTCAACCCTCATTCACACTGATCCGCACGCCGCAGACAACATGCTTGGGGACGTGAGCGAATTGCTCCGCGTCGCATTCGCCACGGCTACTGAGCAAAGAGTTCCGCTCCATCGCGAGCTCGAATTCTTGCACCGTTACCTCGCGATCGAAAAAGCGCGCTTCGGTGACCGTCTGCGTGTCGAACAAACGATTGATCCCGCCACTCTTGATGCTTACGTTCCCACATTCATCCTGCAGCCACTGGTAGAAAACGCCATTAAGCATGGTATTGAACCTTTATGTGCGCCCGGCGTTGTTCGGATCAGCGTCAGCCGCGTTGGCACGACCCTGCGTATCGGCATCAGCGACACCGGTCCCGGCCTTGATCGGCTGCAGCAGACCGTAAATGGCCAGGGCATCGGCCTGACCAATACCCGTGCGCGACTCGACGAACTTTACCCCGGTGCCTATGAATTATCCATTCGTAACAACGACAACTCCGGTTGTGTGGTCACGCTAACAATACCATTTCATACTCCACAACCATCAGCCGTCGCCTGCCACCCATGAAAATACGCGTTCTCATCGTCGACGATGAACCGCTGGCCCGCCAGCGCATACGCATGTTAGCCGCTGACGAACCCGGGCTGGAAATCATCGGCGAATGCGCCAACGGCCATGATGCCCTTGCCGCCATCCACAAGGATCCCCCGGATCTTCTGTTACTCGACGTGCAAATGCCGGAGATGGACGGTTTTCAGTTATTGCAAAAACTGCCCCGCGAGCGGTTGCCAGTGGTGATTTTCACCACCGCCTATGACCGGCACGCCGTGCGCGCCTTTGATGCGCACGCGCTTGACTACCTGCTCAAACCCTTCAAGCCCGAGCGGTTCAAGGCAGCCATCGCCCGCGCTCGCGAACACCTCGCCAACCAGCAGGCCAGCACCGTCGCCCGTGGTTTACTCGATCTCCTCGCCGAGCACCAAGCTCCTGTTCCCGCTCCCGCCGCCATCCAATATTTGACAAAATTGACGGTGAAGACCGATGATAAAGTCAGCGTCCTGAAAACTGCGGAAATCGAATTCATTGAATCCGCAGGCAACTACATCGCCGTCCACATTGGCAAGGAGAGTCACATCATGCGCGAGACCCTGAACGCGATGGAAAGACAACTCGACCCCGAGAAATTTCTCCGGATCAGTCGTAGCGCCATCGTGAACCTGGACCACATCAAGGAATTCCAACCGTTGTTCAAAGGCGAACACGTCATCATCCTTCGAAACGGCAAACGAGTTACCATGACCCGTGGCTTGCGCGAGGTGCAGCAAGCGCTGAGGTTCAGTTGATCTCGATCAAGTATATGTGATCATAGTCACCGGGAGAACTTGGCAATGACCATAAGGCTCCGCTGGTTCAAGAGGCGGAAAGGGCGGTTCGTGTTGAATTGAAAGTATCAGGCGGCGCGCCATCCCCCGTGAAAATCAACACCATCGCGAAGCCTGTCCGTGTTCCGGCCTGCAATTCATCACGCCTTCGGTATGCTTCATCTCAAAACCTCCGCGTTTCATCCCTGAACAAATGGAAAACCGCATGCGCCTGCTATCATGAACCACATCCACGCCGCTCCGCATGTCACGCATATTCACGATCACCTGCTGTCTGTTCTCATTGTTGCCGACACAACGGGTCTCGGCCAAAGAAGATCCCTTCGTTGAGGGCGAGGTTCTCATCACCTTCAAATCGGATGTTGCCATCGGCACGATAAAAGCCACGCTTGCCCGCCACTCCCTTGGACTAACGGAACACTACGACGGCATCTCATACCGACTGCGCCGCGTTTGCGGCTTGGTTCGAGGAAGAGGCCGCACCACAGCCCAGCTTATCGCAGACCTAAAGGCCGATTCCGCCATAGCAGACGTAGAGCCCAACTACCTCCGGCGCATTTCCACAACCACTCCGAACGACCCCGATTTCGCGAAGCTGTGGGGACTCGCCAACACCGGCCAAAGCGTCAACTCCACCATCGGGACCAGCGGCGTCGATACTCGCTTTCTCTCCGCGTGGAACCTTTCTCGCACTATTTCCAGTGAAGTGGTGGTAGGGATTATCGACACGGGCGTCGATATTACTCATCCCGACCTGATCGGAAATATTTGGGTTAATCCAGGTGAAATCGCCGGTAACGGTATCGACGACGACGGCAATGGTTATATTGATGACATCCATGGATATGATTTCGCCTCAGCCACCGCCACAATCACCGATTCCGGCTATCACGGCACCCATCTGGCAGGCACCATTGCCGCAGTCGGCAAAAACGATACCGGCATCATCGGCTTGCAGTATCATGCCAAAATCCTGCCTTTGAAAGTCTCCACGGATGGCGAATACATGAGTACCTCTGCCGTCATTTCCGCCTGCAATTACGCCGTCAATCTTAAGCAAAGAGGAATCAATATCGTGGCTGTCAACGCTTCCTACGGCGGCAGTTCATATGGTACCAGCTAAAGCAATTCCATCATCGCCCTTCGCGATGTCGGAATCATCTTGTGCGCCGCTGCGGGTAATGACGGTGCCAACAACGACACCACCGCCATCTACCCCGCTGGTTATGCGATTTCCAATATCATCTCCGTCGCGGCACTTACCCAAACCAACGGTCTGGCGAATTCATCGAACTACGGCGCGACCACTGTCGATCTTGCCGCACCTGGCGTGAATATCTACTCGACCATGCCTCTCGCGTTGGTCGGCAAAACCTCTTCCGTCAAGGTCGGGAGCATCACATACGCCGCTCAGGAACTCGCATACTCCGGCACCACCACCGCCACCGGCCTGACCAAAAGTGTTTACAATTGCGGCATCGGCAACAGTACCGGCAGCTTCCCCGCCGCAGTCAACGGCAACATCGCGCTCATCCAGCGCGGCACCAACACCTTCGCCGACAAAGTCAGCAGGGCCAAAACCGCTGGCTCCGTCGCGGTCATCATCTACGATAACGTCAGTGATCCGCTTTCCACCGGTAGTTGGACTCTTGGTGCCGCTGGTAGCTGGCTTCCCGCCCTTCGGGTCACCCAAGCCACCGGCACCGCCATCCTCGCCGCACTGCCCACTACCGCCACTTTCGTCAATGCCGCAAACCCCGCGCTCGCTTATCAGTTCCTCAATGGTACGTCCATGGCCACCCCGCACGTTACTGCGGCAGCCGCCTTAGCCGGGTGGAATTTCCCATCGGAAACGATGGCCCAGCGAATTTCCCGTATTCTCAGCCATACCACCGCAGTCCCCGCGCTCAGTGGGAAAATGACCACCGGCGGCAGGCTGGATCTGCTCAAGATGACTGATACCGATAGCGACAGTCTGCCCGATTGGTGGGAAATGGAGAATTTCAATTCCCTAGCCGAATCCGCTGCAGGGGATGTTGACGGTGATGGTTTTTCGAACCTCACCGAATATCTTAGCAACACCAAGCCCGTTTCCGCCTCCAGCTTTCTTTCCTTCACCTCGTTTCACCAGGTTAACGATACCTCCGGAAGAAGTTTCGTCCTCACCTTCCCCTCTGTCGCCGAACGAAAATATCAGATCGAATGGAGCGACAACCTCGCCGCGACATCCTGGACTTTGCTTGGTGCCACCATCACCGGCACCGGTGCCGCGATTCAGATCACTGATCCAAATGCTCTCTCCACCTCTCCGCGCCGGTTCTACCGGCTGCACGTCCTCAACGACTGACCGGATGAAGGAACCAATAGCCATATACATGAATGAAATCCAAGTTCTCCCGGTTTCTGCCAATAATCCCGATACCTATCTCAATCGGTTTGTCGCGTTCGCCGCAACGGCTTTCCGTGCCCCACTACCCAAGTTATGACATCATGAACCTCCAAACCGCACGCTTCTATTTCGCCGCCACAGTTTTTGGAGCGGGCCTTGCAGTGCTGACAGGTTGCATGACTGTTGGTCCGGACTATCAGCGTCCGGAGCCGGCGACACCGCCCAATTGGAGCACGGGGTTGGGCATGGGGTTGTCGTCGGCAGCCACCGACAGCAAACGACTCGAAAAATGGTGGGCCGTTTTCAACGATCCGGTCCTGTCCGATCTCATTAGGCAGGCGCGTGCGGGCAATACAGAGCTGCATCAGGCGCAAGCGCGGGTGCGCGAGGCCCGGGCGCGGCGGGGCATTACCAAGGCCGGCTTGTTACCATCCATGGAAGGGAATGCGACCGCGAGCCGATCCAAGTCCAGTGAAGAAGCCGGCTCGGGAATGACCGGCAATGCATACTCCGCCGGATTTGATGCCAGTTGGGAATTGGATGTCTTCGGCGGCAAGCGCAGGGCGTTGGAATCCTCCACCGCGACATGGCAGGCAGCGGAGGAAAGCCTGCGGGATGTACAAGTCAGCCTTCTGGCCGAGGTGGCGTTGAACTATGTTGATCTTCGTTCCTATCAGGATTTGCTCTCCATCACGGAATCCAATGTGACCACGCGCAGTGAAACCTACGACATTGCCCGTTGGCGACATGAAGCCGGACTGACGACGCAACTGGATGTAGATCAGGCCAAGCTGAGCCTGGAGCAAGCGCGGGCGCAATTGCCCACGCTCCGCACGAATCTGGAACAAGCGAAGAACCGGATAGCAGTTCTGCTGGGACGTCCGCCCGGCGCACTCGGGAAGCTCTTTGCCAGAATCAAACCGGTTCCAGCCACAGCGAAGGAAGTCGCGGTGGGGGTGCCTGCGGATCTGTTGCGGCGACGGCCCGATGTGCGCACCGCCGAGCGACAACTGGCAGCGCAAACGGCGCAGATCGGAGTGGCAAAGGCGGAGATGTATCCGAGCTTCTCGCTGGGTGGCAGCGTGGGGTTGGAATCGTTGGCCTATTCCGACCTGTATTCCTCGGGCGCACAGGTTGCCAGGGGCGCGGCACAATCCGCATGGAAGCTCTTTGACGGCGGCCGCATCCGCGAAAACATCAAGCTACAGACCGCTCTTCAGGAAGAGGCGTTGAGCCGTTATGAAGGTGCCGTCCTCACCGCCCTGGAAGATGTGGAAAACTCTCTGATCGCATACGTCAACGAACAGTCGCGCCGCGACTCGCTCGCCGCAGGCGTGAAGTCCGGGCAGAGCGCGTTCAAACTGGCGCTCAATCAATACAGCTCCGGTCTGGTAGGTTTTCAAACTGTCCTGGACACGCAGCAATCCCTGCTGTCCGTGCAGGACCAGTTCTCCGTTAGCAAGTCCAAAGTCGCTTCCAATCTGATCAGGCTTTACAAGGCATTGGGTGGTGGATGGTCACCTGACCGGAACGCTTCCACCCCTTTGCGAGCAACCCTTTCCCAAACACAGCCATGAGCCAGAACGCAATCTCACAGGACGATGATACCGCCAAAACCCTTGGAGTGAATGACGCGAAGCGCCGTCGCCGTTGGTGGCTCTGGATCATCGTCGCAGCCATCCTGATCGCCCTCCTGTTTCGAGTGTTGGATGGAAAACCACAACCGATGAAATATGTGACAGAGGTGACAAAACGGGGCGATCTCGTCGTGACCGTTAGTGCCACCGGGACGCTCGAACCGCTGAAAAAGGTGGATGTGGGCATCGAGGTCTCCGGCACGATCAAGACCGTCCCTGCAGATTACAACGCGACAGTGAAGGTCGGCCAGGTTCTGGCGGAACTGGATACCACCCGGCTAGAAGCGCAGGCGAAGCAAAATGAAGCCGCGTTGGCGGCGGCCAAGGCCAAGGTGTTGCAGACCCATGCCAGCGTGAAGGAAGCCGAGGCGCAGTTGGCGCGACTCAAGCGGGTGCGAGAGCTGAGCGGCGGGAAGATGCCATCCGCAAACGATCTGGACACCGCTGCCGCCAATCTCGCCCGCCACCAAGCCGACGAGGCCAGCGCGAACGCGTCGGTGGCACAAGCTCAGGCGGCTCTGGATGTCGTGCGCACGGATATTTCCAAGGCGGTCATCAAATCGCCTATCAACGGAGTCGTGTTGAAGCGGGCCGTCGAACCCGGCCAGACCGTGGCGGCCCAGTTCCAGTCAC
>JAPLUJ010000600.1 GCA_026397695.1 Verrucomicrobiota bacterium
CTGGTGCTCGGGGCAATGATCTGGCTGACGCGCGGCGTGCTGGCTGCCGAGCGTGAACGGGTGGCGGCCGAACACGAACGCACGGCTGCGGAAGCGCGGGCGGATCTCGAAGAACGCACCCGCCTTGCCTTGTGGCGCATGGACGCGCTCGGCGCGGCGATCATGCTGCGCGAAAACCGCTACCCGGCCAACCCGCGCGAAATCCCGGTGGATTCCCCTTTCCTCACATCTAACAATCCTGAAGTGCTGCTGCGTTTTGAGATCCGCAAGGGCGGCGAACCGACATCGCCGGAGCTGGCCGCGATTGATCCAAAAGCCGCCGCCGGAAATGCCAAGGTGCTCGCGGAGCGCAAGGAGCGGCTGCGACTCCTGCGCACATTGCTGGCCGCCAATCCGCTGCCCGGTGATGAATGGACCCAGCTCGACCGTGCCGCGCAGGAGGGACAAGTGTCATGGGATGCGGTGCCCAAGGACGCACCGCGGGAGCAAGAATTCAACACCCTCGAACGCAACCAGAAGACCGGCAACCAACTCCGGCAGGAGGAAACCTATCAGGCGCGCAGCAATACCAGCGAGCGGGCCCAACGCGGCAAGGCCGTGGCGCAAACCATGGACAACGCCAATGCCCCACCCCGCCAAATGATCGATGTGCCCGCAGAAAAATCCCAGGCCGCCGCCCCCGGCGCATCCGCCCCCGGCACCCCCGCGCCCGGCACCCCCGCGCCCGTGCCGTGGCGTGAGGCGTTGCTGCCGGCGGTGGCCGATGTCGCCCAGATGCGCGGTGTCTGGGTGGCAGGAGAATTGTTTTTATTGCGGCGGGTGATTTGGAACATTCCGCCACCGCAAAATGGCGCTATTCCGATAGATCAAGCCCGCTTGGGCAAACAGAGTTTCGTGCAGGGCGTGTGGTTGGATTCGCGGGTGCTGAGGGCGCAACTGCTGCGCGAAGTGGCGGATCTTCTGCCACAGGCGTGCTTGGCGGCGGCGGACGGGCATGCTGCGGACGATCCGTTAGCCATGGTTTCCTTTCCCTTCCGCTTGGAACGCAATGAAACCCTAGTGGCCGCACGGACTCTGGTCAAAACCCCGTTCACCGCCCCGTTGTGGGTCGCTTGGTCGGCGGTGGCGCTCGCCGTGCTCACCAGCTCGTTGTTAGTGCGCGGTGTGATGCGCCTCAGCGAGCGGCGCGCATCCTTTGTCTCTGCGGTCACCCACGAATTGCGCACCCCGCTCACCACCTTCCGGCTTTACTCTGACATGTTAGAGAGCGGCGCGGTGAAGGAGGAAAAACGCGGCGAGTACCTGCGCGTGCTGGCGCGTGAGGCGGACCGCCTGTCACACTTGGTTGAGAACGTGCTGGCGTTTTCCCGCATCGAGCGCGGCACCGCCCGTTCCAATGTACGGATCGCCGCTACCGGGAATTTGTTAGAGCAAACGCGCGAGCGCCTCGAAGCCCGTCTGGCCACCGCCGGATTGTCGCTAAATATGGATTCGTCGAGCACTCTGCGCGTCCGCGTGGACACCGCGGCGGTCGAGCACATACTCTTCAATCTGATCGACAACGCGGCGAAATACGCGGCCACCAGTGAGCCGCCCGTGGTGGACATCCGCGTCCCTGGCGCGGGCCGCCATGTGGAAATCATCGTCAGCGACCACGGACCGGGAATCCCGCCGTCCGAACGCGGACGGATTTTCCAGGCCTTTCACAAATCCGCCCGCGAGGCTGCCGAAAGCCAACCCGGTGTCGGTCTCGGCCTTGCCTTGTCCCGCCGCCTGGCCAAAGCCCAGGGCGGAGAGTTGGAATGCGCAGGTTCCGGCAACGGCGCATGTTTTATCCTGCGCTTGCCCGCTGCTTGATGGCGCTTTGGAGTGCGGTGAAGCGTGCTTCACCGCTTTGGGTGGAATTTCCGCATTGGGGCAATCGCCGATCCCATCTCCCGGAAGCCGGAAATTGGATAGACGGGCAGGGTCGGCGTGTCGGTTGGCTGTGCCGACCGCTCGAAGCGGCGATGCTCGCCGCTGTCCAAAGCGCACAAGCCGCCCGGATTGACAGCAGGATGACCGTCGCGCATCATGCGTACATGGTTTTCGCAACACCACAAGCACCACCGGCAAAGCGACCGTCCGTTTTTCCAGTCGCCTGCTGGATCCTCGGGCTGATGGCGTTCACGCAGTTGTTAGTGGCTGGCATGGCTCTGGCGACACGCTTCGATGAATCCCGGCAGGTGCGCGTGGTGGAAAAGGTGGTGGTCAAATCCGTCATCGTCAGGCTGCCCGCACATGCCGAAACCCCCGCCCCCGCCGAACCGTCGGTGGTTTCACGTCCGCCCGTGCCGCCGCCCGCGCCTACGCCGATGACCATTCCGCAGATCGCCGCCCCACGCGCAGAACGCTTGGTCAACGAAGCCCGCGTCGCCCGCGTCGCCGGCGACATGGGACGGGCCATCGTCAAACTCGAGGAAGCCCAAGCCCAAGCTCCGGACGACCCGGGCGTGCATTACGAACTCGGCCTCGTCCACGAACAGATGGGCGTGTTTGATACCGCGGCAGCCCATTACGAAAAGGTCTTTCAAATGGGCGTTTCAGGTGCCGGTGCGCTCTATGAAAAGGCCGCCGCCAAACTCCGCGACGGCTTCGATCAACCGGCTGACATGCTCGGCAAACTCTCTCTCGGACGGGTGCGCATTTTCAACAATCCGAATCATGATGGCGGCCAGCGTGTGATCCTCACCATTCCCGTGCAAAAGGGGCCCGCCGAAGAAATCGATGTCGCTGAAATCGCGGTGTCGGTGATTTTTTTCAATCGCACTTCCAAAGGGGAAATCATCCAGTTAGAGGACAAAGCATGGGTCACCGAGCAATGGGTCACCCTGCCATTCGATTGGGTCGGCGGCGAGGAAAGCCTGCGCATGACCTACACCATTCCATCCCAGGATCACCCGACCGAGCACCTGTTTGGCGGACGCACCTATTACGGGCAGGTGGTCTCGCTGCTCTACAAAGATGAGGTGCTCGACGTGCAGGCGTGGCCACGGGATCTGGCGGCGCGAATTCCCAAACCCCCATTGGCCGGCCCGGGTGACACCATGCTCCCGGAATTCCAAGACAAACTGCCGCCCGACTTCGATCCGCAATTGCCGCTGCTGCCCGCCCTGCCATCAAAATAACGTCCTTCTCCGAGAGTTCCCAATCCCATGAATCCCACTTCCGAAAACCGTCACCTCGGTGAATACCTCCTCAAGGAACTGCTCTCTGAAAATCCGCTCACCCGCACTTGGTTGGCCGAACAGGTGTCCGTTTCGCGCCGCGTGCTGGTCGATGAACTCCGGCCAGATCAGGCCCACCACAAAGACGCCTTTCTCGCCGATGTACGCGCCAAGGCTGCCGTCGAACACCCGTTGATCGGTTCCGTCTACGAAGCGGTTGACGAACCGGAGTTGTGTTTTTTCGCTCACGAACTACTGCCCGGAACCACTCTGGAAGACCGGCGCAAAGCCGCCGAGCCCTTCAAACCCATCCGCCTCGCCCATCTGCTCCGCCGCATTGCCGACGCCCACCACCAGCACGAAACCTTGGGCCAAGCCACTTCTCCTCTCGGCTTGGATAACATCCATTTGGACAATCAGGGCGTCATCCGTCTCGACAATCTAGCAGTAGCTGGCACGCGCACACCGGAGCAAACGGCACGCGATATTGTATACCTCGGGCAATCCCTGCGCGCCCTTGTCGCCGACGGACAACCCGGCAGCACCCGTATGTTCACCCTGCTTGGCTGGATGCGCGGCAAGGGTCTTAAGGCACCCATCAATTGGAAACAGGTGCAGGATTACTGCATCCAAATCGAACAACAACTCGCCCATCCCTTGCCGCCAGCCGCATCGACCCGCTTCGTCGCCCGCCCACGCAAACAACCACCGAGGACCACCCGTGCAATCATCGCAGGCCTCGTCCTGATCGCCGGTCTGGCTGCGGCCCTGTATATGCGACCGAAGCCTCCGCCTCCCCCTGCCCGCCACCAATTGCCAGATGCCGTCCTCATTCCCGCCGACACTTACCCGACGCCGGATGGCACCGAGGATGTACTCAAGGCATTCCGGATTTCCGCGCACGAAGTCACCATCGAACAATACGCCGGTTTCCTCGAAACCCTCAAAACCCTCGCCAAAAACCACCGTGAGCGCTCCTTCAATCACGAAAACCAACCCCCCGAAAAACCTTCGCACCTGCCCGACGATTGGGCGGCCCTGTATGCCGCCGCGAAAACTAACGGAACTTGGAACAACTGTCCGGTGACACTCGACTCCCCGGTCGTCGGCGTGGATTGGTGGGATTGCTCGGCCTACGCGGAGTGGCAACAAGCCCGCCTCCCCACCCAGGAAGAATGGTTCGCCGCCCTCCGCAAAGACCTTGCGCAACCCGCCACCCTCAAACCCGCAGCGTGGATCCCGGTCACCTCCGAAACTACCGACCGCACACCACAAGGACTCATCGGAATGGCCGGTTCCGTCTGCGAATGGACCCGCCACCCCGCAGTCAATCCTGCCAACCCACTGGGCAAGCGCATGTGGGTCATCATCGGCGGATCCTTCCTCAAACCCGGCACCAACGCCCTCACCCGCGAGTGGACCGATGACCGCTCACTCCGCCGCCCAGACCTCGGCTTCCGCGTCGTCTTCGATGCCAATTGAAAAAATTTTTCAAAATGAGTTGACGTGGCAGGGAGCGGGGGACTAGTTTCGCGGGCCGCCACGACAGAGGGCGGTCGGGAGACGGGATGTCGATCGCGGTGCGAGTGCACCCGATCGGCTTTTTAGTCGCCTCGCAGGAA
>JAPLUJ010000359.1 GCA_026397695.1 Verrucomicrobiota bacterium
CGACACCGTCCTCGGCGCGATCTCGAAAGCCAAGAACAAAGGCGAGGATCCGGCGGAACTCGAGGACGACTTCTTTGCCACCCTGGCCGTGGCCTATCAAAACGAACTGCGGGCCCAGAACGCCGTGGATTTCGACGACCTGTTATTGTTCGCCGAAAAAATCCTGCGTGAGCACGGCGACGTCCGCGAGCATTTCCGCGGGCGCTACCAACGCGTCACGGTGGATGAGTTCCAGGACACCAACTCACTCCAGATGCGCCTCCTCCAACAGTTGGTCGGCAAACCGTACCACGTCTGCGTGGTCGGCGATGACGACCAGTCGATCTACGGCTGGCGCGGCGCGGAAGTGGCCAACATCCTCGAATTCGAAAAATTCTTCCCGCATCCGGAAATCATCCGTCTCGAGGAAAACTACCGCTCCACCCGGGCCGTGCTGCACACGGCTAACAGCCTGATCAGGCACAACCGCGGCCGCCGCGAGAAAATCCTCCGCTCGACCCGCGTGGGCGGCGATCCGGTGCGCATCGTAGCCATGCCCGGCGATGACGAGGAGGCGGAATTCATCGCCGAGGAAATCCTCGCCGGCAAGAGCGCCGTAGGCCGCCAGTGGGAGGATTTCGCCGTGTTGTTCCGCACTAACAATCAGAGCCGCAAACTCGAACTCGCCATGCGCGAGCGCAAGATCCCCTACCGCATGGTCGGCGCACAGAGTTTCTATGACCGCCGCGAAGTGCGCGACGTGCTCGCCTACGCACAGTTGTTGGTTTCACCGGAGGCTGACGTCCCGCTGCTGCGCATCCTCAACGCCCCTAACAGAGGAATCGGCCAGGCCACCGCCGTGCTCGCCACCCAGTGGAGCCGCGACCACCACCAATCGGTGTGGCAGGCGCTCTGCGATCCCGCTTTCACTTTGTCCATCGGCTCCAAGACCCGCCACGCCATCGAATCCTTCATCGCCCTCATCGCCGGCGCGAAAAACCGCATCGACCATGCGAAAGACAACCCGGCCGACGTGCTCCACACACTCATCAGGGAGATCGAATACCTGCCGTGGCTCGAACGCGGCTGCAAATCCGATAGCGAACGCCAACAGCGCGCCGAAGGCATCCAGATGGTCATCGACAGCCTGCGCGCCCATGCCATGCAGGGCCGGAAACTCCAGTCCTTCCTCGACGACAGCGCGCTCTCCGCCGACCGCGAGGACGAGGATCTCGAAAACAAGCAAGGCGCCACCCTCATCACCCTGCATGCCTCCAAGGGCCTCGAGTTTCCCATCGTCTTCCTCGTCGGCCTCGAAGAAGGGTTCCTGCCCCACTCGCGCAGCATCGCCGATGGCACCAAGGACGAGGAACGACGATTGTTATATGTGGGCATCACCCGTGCCCGGGACAATCTAACACTAACATATTGTGCCAAGCGCCTGAAATGGGGCCAGGAAACCGGTTGCCAGCCAAGCTCGTTCATCGGCGAACTCGACGCCGAATTCCTCGACCGCACCAGCTACGACGAAATTCTCGGCGCCGAACCCAGCGCCGATGAACTCAGCAGCTTCTTCGGCAACCTGAAAAGCATGATGGATGGGATCTGAGGCATAAGGAGGTCAGTGGGTGCAACCGGATCATGCATCCGGATGGTGCCCGGGGCATCAGCATCCGCGCGATAGAGCCGTTGCCAGCCGCAGCCATACAGCACCTTCAGCGTGCCCATCGGCACCAATGCCAAACTCTTCATGCGGCTCAAGGTGACGAACCCGTAACAATACCCTCTCTCCTATTCCCGCCTGTCGTGTCTTGGGAGGACAATCTGTCATTCGCGCACTGGCTGGAACTGGTCTGCCGCAGCCATGGCCGGAGTACCGCTATATCATATGCTACGGGGTGCCAGTCCCGAATAACAGATTACACCAAAACATCACGCAAGCATGACCCGGATAATGAATTAATGCTAGTTATATATTCCTGCGGGAGAACTCCTGAGAAAGCCCATGGGCGGGCTGGAGAGCGGGGGCAGATGGTCAATGGCACAACCCACTGATTTCTTCTATTCTCACGGATCTGCAAATCCCGCAGGTCAGGCAAAGTGCTGCCCGCCTGCGGAAGAGATTTGTGAAATAATACTGGCGTTTCTGGAGTGAATATTCACTCTGCGGTCAAGGGCTGTTCCATGGTGGGGTTGCCTGTGTAGCAATGAACATGAAAGCAATTCCCTGGCTCGCTGCGGTCGCCATCGGTGTGGCCGGCTTTTCCGCCGGCATCATCGCCGTCTTCCTCGAAGGCTGGTCCGCGGATCCCTAACAAAACCATGAGTGTTTCCAAAGCCGGCGATGACAAATCCGATCATTCACGAGCAACAGCGGGTGCCTGCGGAATGCCCCGGCCGGCAACCGGCATCGGCACCCTGATGGCCAGCGCCATGCTTGTCTTGTCCATGCCGGTCATCGTTTCCTGTACCGCCGTCCCGGCGTTCAAACAGCAGCGTCTGGCGAAGGCGAACATGGTTTTCGACGACACCAACGCGTTTGCTTTCAGCGCCCGCTTGCAACCCCAATCGGAGCCAGGCACGTCGGCAACCGGTGCCGCCCAGGGCGGCGGATGCACCGCCTGTAAATAAACCAAGCGCCATGATGCCAACGATGTTTCAACCCATCAACAGTTGCCATGGCATGCTGCGGCAACGCAAGTGTCTGGTGTTGGCTTTGACGTCCCTTATAACCCCGATCCACGGGCAGAATTACACATTCGGCTTATCCACCGAAATGGCATACGCAGCGGACATCTCGCTGAGAGATTCCGAGATGTTCGTGCGACGCCGGGACACCAAGCGCGAGGTCACGCTGTTCCTCGGTGCGGCGGGAATCGACCTCGATTACCGCCCGCCACCGCAGAACCTGCTAGGATTTGACAAGGATCTGAGCGAACCGAAGGAAAGCGGGCAGATCACCTGGCGGGAGGGTTTGGATCAACGGTTGCAGTGGAATTTATCTGCCGGATTGTATCAAGGATTCACCGATTACCGTTCACTCTGGCTCGACGAGTATTACCGCCAACTCTTCTCCGGCGTTCCCGGCTATCAGGATGCCGATGTCGGGGGGGGGAATGTGAGCATCGGCGGGAGATACGAATACCTCGAGGCAAGCGGCCTGATCAATTGGAGCGTGGGTTGGCAGCAGGACGACGTTTCCCCGGCCTACGAAAAAATCATCTTCGGGCCGCTGCTCCGGGGCTCAAGCGCACTGGAAACGTGGCGCTTCGGGCTGGGTTCGGAGCATGTGTTGACGCCCCGGTTGCGCTTCAAGCAGGATGCGTCTGCACTTAATACCACTGACCGCGCGTGGCGCTACACCTACGCGGCGGAGACGGCATGGGCGCTCGCTGATGAATGGACGCTGCGCTTGCGCGTCGAGGGTACCAAGGAGGCGGAATTCCACTCTCTGTTAGGCGCACTGCTGATTGAGCGCGATTGGCAGGCGCGCTGGTTTGCCGGGATTGCGCTGCGGGTCTATCACGACAACGGGCAGATCATCGATCCCCTGCTGATTTCCGGGGCCGCGCCCGCGCTCGACAGCTACCAGTTGCAGTTGACCCTACGCTATTCCGGCCCGCACGCGACGTGGCGCCTGGCGATCGGACCCTATCTGACGCGCTACGCGGAAACCACCTCGAGCAACGCGCAATTCGCCCCACTCTACGCAGACCGGGACTGGCTCGCCGTGCAGGGTGCCTGGAACTGGCGTTTTTGAAACACCTGACGCTTCAACACCTGACACCGTAATGCCTAACATCTAACACCAATAACCATCGTGATCACCGCAATTAGATCGAAAATCAGCAAACCACATATTCTTGCCGCAGTCATCGGGCTGTTGGCGTTGTTGGCGGGGCCAGGCACCGCGCAAGTCACTCCGGTCGGCGGCATCGCCAGGAACTTCACGCTAACGAATCGCGCCAACGGGCAAGCGCTCAATCTCACCGATTTCGCGGGCAAGGTTATCGTGCTCGATTTCTTCGCCTACTGGTGCGGGCCATGCCAGGCTTCCTCGCCGGACGTCGAAACCAACATCCAGCAATACTATCAGGGGCGCGGTGGCAATGCCTTCGGGGTGCCGGTGCAGGTGCTGGCGGTCAACATCGAACCCGCCAACCCAGCCTCAACCGATGCTTTTGTGGCGGCTGCTGGTTTGGAACTGGTAGGCAACGATCCCAACACCACAGCCAGTGCGTGGAGCCAGTTCAACGAAGTGAACGGCATTCCCCTTTTCGTTATCCTCAACTGCGTGGCGGGTTCGCCCTCCCACGCCCAATGGCAGGTGTTGTACAAAAAGGCAGGCTATGCCGGCGCGGTCACGCTCCGCAGTTCGATTGATACGGTGCAAGCAGCGGCCACCCCGGAAATCGCTGTCGAGCAGCCCGCCGGAACCAACATCGCCGACGCCGGAGCGAAGGCATTCGGCTCCGTGAATGTCGGCTCTAACACGAGTCTCACCTTTACCATCAGAAACACCGGCACCGCCAACCTGACCGGGCTGGCAATCACCAAGGACGGCACCAACCCGGCGGATTTCACGGTCACGTCGAGCCCGGCGACCCCGGTGGCCGGACCTAACGGAACCACCACATTTACCGTACAATTCGCTCCGGGCGCCGTGGGACCGCGCAGCGCGGTCATCCACATCGCCAACAACGACAGCGATGAAAACCCGTTTGACATCACGCTCACCGGCACGGGCATCGCGCCGGAAATCGCCGTCGAACAACCCGTAGGAACCAATATCGCCG
>JAPLUJ010000450.1 GCA_026397695.1 Verrucomicrobiota bacterium
AAAACCGAGGTGCGGTGCCGCTCGGTGAAAGTGGGTGTGGTGAAACGCGTGAAACTCGCCGGCGATCTGAGGTCGGTGCTGGCCTATCTGGAGTTCGAGCCCGATGCCGAGCGGTTGTTGCGCAGGGGCACCCACTTCTGGGTGGTTAGACCGCGCTTTTCCGTGACCGAGTTTTCCGGGGCGGAGACCTTGATTACCGGTGCCTACATTGAACTCGATCCGGGACCGCAGGATGGAGCAAGGAAAAGCAATTTCCAGGGGCTTGAGACGCCGTCGGCGACCAACCGCAGTGTGCCGGGACGCCGCTTGGTGCTCATCGCCGAAGAAGCGGGATCACTCGCGGCGGGCTCGCCCGTTTATTTCCGCGGATTTGAAGTCGGACGCATCGAGGAGCGCGAGTTGAGCGAGGATGGGCGGAACGTCGTTTACAATGCCTTTATTCGTGAAGAGTACAGCTCGTTTGTGACGCAGAACACCCGCTTTTGGAACAACAGCGGAATTGATATCAGCGCCGACGCGAATGGCTTGAAGCTGCACACTCCTTCGTTCCATGCGATGCTCTCCGGGGGCGTTTCATTCGGCGTGATCGAGGACAATGACCCGGGCCAGGCCGTCACGGACGGCATGACCTTCACCCTGTATCATGACGAGGATGCCGCCCGCCATTCATCCTTCAATCCGACACTCAAATTCGTGTTGCTCTTCGACCAGACGGTGCGCGGGCTGACGGAAAAAGCGCCGGTGGAGTTCCGCGGCATCAAGATCGGGCGGGTGGCCGGGATGTCCTTCGATTTGCTCCCCGCCGCCGGCGACATGCGCATCCCCGTGTTGATAGAAATAGATCCCACGCTGATGCGTTCCGAGACCGCGCAGAAGCTGATGACGCCGGATTCGGAATTTCTCCAAGAAGCGGTGAGTCATGGGTTGCGGGCGGCGCTCAAGACTGGCAGCCTGATCACCGGCGCCATGTTTGTGGATTTAGACTATTATGCAGACGCCGTGCCTGCGCAACTCGGGAAAACGGGTGACTACACCACCATCCCCACGGTTTCCGCTGGCTTCGCACAACTCGAGGCCAAGCTCACCGCCATCCTGGATAAATTCCAGGCGTTGCCCATCGACAAGACGATGGCGGACATCGCTGCGGCGGCGGCAGAGGCCAAGATCACCATGGCCGATTCCCGCTCGACGCTCAAGGAAATCGAGGTCACGGCGGCGGCGGCGCGCAAGACGTTAGAGGATCCGGAATTCCGCAAATTGCCCGCCGAGCTGCGCAAGACACTCGACGAACTGCAAAAATCGGTGGCCAACGTCGGACCTGACGGTGCCGTTCAAGGCGATCTGCTGCGCACGCTCGACGAACTCCGCGCCGCGCTGCGCGCCCTCAAGGCGATGACTACCACCATTGATGAAAAACCCAACTCGCTGCTCTTCGGTCGCGAGTCCTCGGGCAACCCGACTCCGAAGGCGCCGCGGGGCGGTCGTTGATAGCATAACTCCCATGATCCCACGATTCCTGCCACTGCTTGCGGTCCTGCTGCTCACCGGATGCGGCGCAGGTCCGAAATCGTTCTATGTTCTAACAGCCGATGGCCCAGCGCCCTCCGGCGGTGGCGCGGGCATCGGCGTCGGCCCGGTCAACCTCGCGGAATACATCGACCGGCCGAACCTGGTCATCGCCCAATCCGCCAACCAGCTCGCCGTGATCGAAGACCACCGCTGGGCCGGTGATCTATCAGCTTCCATCGCCCGCGTCACCGCCGCGAATCTCGGCCGCCGCCTGCACACCGGCAACGTGCGCACCTATCCATGGCGCAACGACACGGAAATCAGTCATCAGATCACCCTCGACATCCGCCAACTCCACGGCGGCGACGACGGCTACGCGGTGATCGAGGCCGGCTGGCGGGCATATTCCCTGCCTGATAGAAAACTCACCGCGTCCCGCACCTTCGTTGATCGCGAAGCCCTGGGAGCCGACGGCTACCCGGCGCTGGTGGCCGCGCAATCGCGCCTGTTGTCGCGCCTCGCCGCAGACATCGCCGCCGGGCTGCGGTGACCCCACAAAGGGAAACGGGACCTTAAAGCGCGGAACGCACGTCAAGTATCCGCCTTACGCCTTCACCCCTCGCCCCTCGTTCTTTCCAAAGTTCCGCCATGCCCGCTGACCCTCCCATCCCGATCCTACACATCCGCAGTGTCACAGTCATCTTGGATGCCGATTTGGCTCGCTTGTACGGAACCACCACCCGCCGACTCAACGAGCAAGTCCGCCGCAATGAGGAGCGTTTCCCCCCGGATTTTCGTTTCCAATTGAGGCCTGCCGAGAAGGAGAAGGTGGTCGCAAATTGCGACCACCTCCAATCCCTGAAGTTCTCGAAAGCCCTCCCCTGGGCCTTCACCGAGCACGGCGCTCTGATGGCCTCCAACGTCCTCAACACCCCGGATGCCGTCAAAATGTCCGTCTACATTATCCGTGTCTTCATCAAGCAGCGCGAACTCCTCTCCGCCAACGAGGCCATCCTCCGCCGCCTCGCCGAGATCGACAGGAAACTGTTCCTTCACGACTCCGCCCTGCGCGATGTCTATCAGAAACTGCTCCCGCTCCTCCAACCGCCGCCCGACCCGCCCAAACGCCAGATCGGATTCCATCCGTGAAATGCATCCTGCAACCAAACATGAGACCTCCGATGACCGTGCTTGATACCGCAACCTCGATTCGGGACCGGCGGTTTAACGCAGGACCGCGAAAATCCGGGCAGGATGGGAAGCCGCGTTGCACAGCGTGCGATTTCATGGGGATCTGCGGAATGGCGGTGGCCAAGAGCGCGAAAACACGCGGGGCGACGTAGATTTGTTAGGCTGGCGGGCTGCGGTGAACCCACAAAGGAAAATGAAACAATGAGAAGCATCTTGATTTGTTGGTTGGCGCTGGCGACAGCGCGTGCGGAGGAAACCGGGTTCACGTCGTTGTTCAACGGCAAAGACCTGACCGGCTGGGCCGGGGACACCAAAGGATATGTTGCGGAGGACGGCATGATCGTCTGCCGGCCGGGCGGTAATCTATATACGGAGAAAGAGTTCAGCGACTTCATATTCCGCTTTGAGTTCAAGCTGACGCCGGGCGCGAACAACGGCATCGGCATCCGCTGGCCGGGGCTGGGCGACGCGGCCTATGGCGGCATGGAGATTCAGGTGCTGGATGACACGGCGGAAAAATACAAGAACCTCCATGCATATCAGTTTCACGGCTCGATTTACGGAATCGTGCCGGCCAGGCGTGGTCACCAGCAACCGGTGGGCGAATGGAATGTTGAGGAAATCAGCGCCATCGGTTCGCGCATCAAGGTCACACTCAACGGCGTCGTGATAGTTGACGTCGATCTCGCCGGGATCAAACAATTGCCCGAACCGGACATGCACGACCTCACGAAGCATCCCGGCATGCATAACAAGTCCGGGCGTATCGGGTTCCTCGGCCACGGCGACTTGGTGTATTTCCGCAATCTCAGCGTTAGAGACTTGAGCAACGGCGTGCCAGCGCCACCGACTGGTTACAAGGCGTTGTTCAATGGCCACGATCTAACCGGCTGGAAAGGGTTGCCGGCCAGCCCGCATGACAATCCGATCATGCGTGCAAAGCTCAGCCCCGACGCGCTCGCCACGGTGCAAGCGGCCGCGGACGCTGACATGCGCGCGCACTGGAAAGCCGAGAATGGCATGATCGTTTTCGACGGCAAAGGCCAGTCACTGGCAACGGCGAAGGATTACGGGGATTTCGAGCTGCTGGTGGACTGGAAAATCCCACCCGGTGGCGACAGCGGGATTTATCTGCGAGGTTCGCCGCAGGTGCAGATTTGGGATCACACGAAGAACCCGGCAGGGTCGGGTGGTCTTTATAACAACCAGCAAAACCCGCGTAATCCGACCGTCTGCGCCGACAAGCCGCTTGGCG
>JAPLUJ010000514.1 GCA_026397695.1 Verrucomicrobiota bacterium
AATCCTACGACGAAGAAACAGCATTCAAAATCACCCCCAGGAATCGAGAACGACAACTTCTGAGAATCGAAAAGCAAGCGGCTCAATTCGGTTACAAAATCGTTGCCCTGACGTAAATTGAGATCAAGTTATTCAGAAGGGCCAACGGCCCGGCATCATACCAGCCCATGGCAACGCCATGGGTAACGGCATTACCCTGAATATTGAGGGCTGAAAGCCCGACCCATGAAACGGTAAATTGCCCGCCAAACGGCCCATATCACGGGCTTTCAGCCCTTGGAACTCCCTGGGTCTGCGGCGCGGGAACCTGGGCCGTTGGCCCAGGCTGGTATGGAAGGGGCCTTTGGCCCGGAAGAACCCACCCAAAGAAATCGTAAATGTGCCAAATCATTTTCCGGTGAGAACAGGAACTCTGCGGTTATAAAATCTGCTCTTCCACGGACAAGTCGGCGCGGCGGGCCGCCACGCCCTACCTCCTTCGCGTCCCTTGGCGTCCTTGGCGGTTAGAAAAATCTTTTCTTCCACGGACAAGTCGGCGCGGCGGGCCGCCACGCCCTGCCCTCTTCGCGCTTTTCGCGGTTGGAAAATCTGCTCTTCCAATAAGAAAGACACAGGCAGGAAAGCCTGTGCTCCCGGGAAAGCTTGAGCTCCCGGGAATGCCTGGACTCCCGGGAATGCGTGGCATTTCGCGCGATTGATCCAACAATCATGCATCGTGGGAGGTCGGCGTCTCCTGCGGATCTGCAAAATAGCATTCGCACCACCCGCAAGACTCATGCTTGAAAAAACCCGCGACGGAGCCTAGGATTCGATTTCCGGCACACCTCAACCGGCAAACCCCAACCGCCGCCCATGACCTGTTTTCATCGCATGATCGAACCACCCGATTTTTCCCGCATGGGCGATAGAGACGCGGGTTGGAATCCGTTTACTCCCTAACAACCCCTTGCTCCGTGTTAGAACTCAAGGAAGTCAGTTTCATCATCCGCAAAGACGGCGAGGAAGTCCCACTGATCGATCACGTATCGATCTGCGTGCCGAAAGGTCACTTCATGGCTATCGTCGGGCCTTCCGGTTGTGGCAAGACCACCCTCTTGAAAACCATCGCGGGACTCAATCCGGAATCCAGCGGCACCTTGTTCTGGGATGAGCGCAATCTCTCCGAGGACGGTGATTTCTCCCCCTCGGAAATCGGCTATGTCCCGCAGTTCTCGATCGCTTACGATCCCCTCACCGTCGATGAATCCGTCGAAGCCGCCACCCGCCTGCGCGTCCGCTCCCGCAACCTTGCCGAACTCGATAGCCGGATCGACCGCGTGCTCGAAGAAACCGGCCTCAGCCCGATCAGCGACCGCCAGGTGAAAGTCCTCTCCGGCGGCCAAAAACGCCGCCTCGGTTTGGCCATGGAACTCGTCTCCGATCCGAAAATCCTGCTGTGCGACGAAGTCACGTCCGGTCTCGACCCCAGATCCGAGCGCGAAATCGTCCGCCTGCTTCACGACCTCTCACGCAAGGACGGGCGGATCGTGCTCTCGGTGACCCACTCGCTCGCGCATCTGGAACTGTATGACTCGATCCTCGTGCTGCATGAGGGCTGCCTTGCCTTCCACGGGCCGCCCGAGCAATTGACCCACTACTTCTCCGTCCATGACACGGAGGAGGTCTATCCGCGTTTGGCAACCCAGCCCTCCGAACGTTGGCAAGCATCCTGGCAGAAACACAGCGTTTTCTATCAAAACATGCTCGACCGCAACCNNCACAACCGCGAACGTCTCGTCGCCAGCGGAGCATTGCATATCCCCCCCCCGCCGCCACCGCCGGCCCCGGCCCCGGCCCCGGTCCCGGCTCCGGCGGGCGACGAATCCACAGCCCAAGCGTCCTCCCTAACAGTACCCAGCGGTCCCGAACTTCTCCAGCTTCCGGATTTTTTCAGCCAGTTCGTAACCTTGCTCTCCCGCCGTTGGCGGATCTTCTTCCGTGACCGCGGCCAGGTCTTCCTGCAGTTGGCCATCCTGCTTTGTTTCCCCATCCTCGTCACCTTGTTCAGCGACAAGGCTTCGGGCAACATCCGCCGATATTCCGATACTCGCCAGACCGACGTCTTCGCCGAAATCCAGGAACAGCAAAGCGTCCGCGCGGACCAAGCCAAGGTCGGCTCCGCCGTCTCGGGCATCATCATGTTCCAAGTCGTCCTGCTCTCACTCATGGGATCTAACAACTCTGCCCGCGAAATCGCCGGCGAACGCCCGATCTATGAAAAAGAAAAATTCGGCGGTCTCCGGCCATCCGCGTATCTGGCGTCGAAGGTGGCGTTTCTCGCCTGTCTGGTGATCACGCAGTCGTTATGGATGGCGTTTTTCGTGAATTTTTTCGGCACCTTCCGCGGGGATTTCGTCCAGCATGCCGGGTTCCTGCTGTTAGTCAACGCGTCGATGACCGCCATCTGCCTGGCCATTTCCGCACTCATGAGGACCGCCGAACAAGCCTCGCTGCTGTCGATTTATCTCGTCGGTTTCCAACTGCCACTGTCCGGGGCGGTGCTCGCCTTGCCGGAGAATATCGAGGCCTTCACCCGGCCGTTCTCTCATCGCGGCATGGGCCGGCGCTTGCCGACCGCAATGGGACTGATTGGCATTTTAGCTCTCGATTCCATGGGGTTTTACGCATAGATTGCCGCAACCCCAATCCACGCCATGGCTCGCCGCGCCAGTTCCCGTCTCAACCCAGGTATCATCGCCGGTGCCGCCGCAGCCATTGCGGTGGCCATCTTCGCCGGTAAATCATTGCTCGAAAAAAAATCCCCAGCCTTCGGCGATGTCAAAACCTTGAGCATCGACGAGTTGTTAGAAAATGGCAACAGCCTGCGCGGCAATGAATACGTCGTGCAAGGCCAAGTCGACGAAAAACTCCAGTGGACGACCGACCGCGGCCAGTTGGTCAGCGTGCGCGTCGAGACGCCCGCGGGCGAAGAGTTTGTCGGCATCGAAATCCCCCCGGCATTCAATAAACTCAACATCGACACCAAACAGAAATACACCTTCCGGGTGAAGTTCCGCCAAGGCGGCATTGCCGTCGCCACCGATGTGAACCGCCTATGACAACCAATCCCGCCGCTGCATGAAAACACGGATTTTGTTACTGCCTCTGTGGTTTGCAACCCTCGCCGTGGGACAGGTTTATACGCCGCCCACCGCGCCGCTCAAACCCGCCCAGCCGGGCGGACCGCCGCAGGATACCGCCGCTGCGCCCGCCAAACAGCCCACAGCGAGTCCGTTAGGTCAGGAAATCCCGATGCTCGATCCTTCGGCGGAAACCATCACGGTGGGCGGCGTTGCCATTCCTCTCGGCGACAACCGCGTGCTCAAGGCGCGCTTTGAGAAATACCTCAGCCAACCCCCCGAGAGCGACGAGGCGGCGGCCCGCTACCGCGCCACCATTGCCGATATTCTCGCGACCATCTCGCCGTTCCGCAGCGGTGGCCCGGATCTTTTCCAGGCT
>JAPLUJ010000592.1 GCA_026397695.1 Verrucomicrobiota bacterium
GATCGGGTGGGCGAGACCAAAGTCGCCGATTTTTGGCTGGGCGTTGATGTCTAGCAGAATGTTCGACGGTTTGATATCGCGGTGGATGATGCCATTTTTGTGGGCATGGGCGAGGCCGTTGCAGATGCCGGTGACCAGCCTGATCACTTCACCGGGATCGATGGCGATGCCATGAGCCGAGTGGAAAAGCGATTTTCCCGGCACATACTCCATGATGATGTAGCGCATTCCATCGACCTCGCCAAAATCGTAAACGCCGATGAGATTGGGATGATTGAGGTGGGCCATCGCCTTGGCCTCCGCTTCGAAGCCGGCGCAGAAGGCGGCATTCTTGCTGAATTCACGAGGCAGGATCTTGATGGCAACCGTTCTATCAAGAGACTTCTGGACGGCACGGTAAACCGCACCCATCCCGCCGGTGGCGATCATGAGTTCCAGCACATAACCCGGAAACAACGGTACGAGTTGGGCAAGTTCCGGTGCCAGGAAAGTGATCGGCGGCTCGTGGGAATCACTCATGATAGCTGGCTGTTGTTTATCAGACGTGGTGCTGGCTTCAGGGGCGTGCAGTAAGGACAAGGCGGAAACCCATGCTGCTGTGCCGGGCGTCAGGCGCGCCCCTGTCGCGCATGTCCGAGCGGCAGGTCGTGCTGCCGTCGTCCCAAGCGCCGCCGCGGTTCACGCGGTGCGAGCCATTGTCAGGCCCGATCGGATCTGTTCGAGCGCCCGAGGGATACTGGTCATGCCAATCCACGCACCATTCCCACACGTTGCCGTGCATGTCATACAGACCCCAGGCATTCGCCGGGTAACTGGCAACGGCGCTGGTTTGCCCCAAAGCATTGCCTATGTTCGCCTGTTTGACATCGAGTGTGTCTCCAAAACTGAAGGCCGTCTTGGTTCCGGCGCGGCAGGCATACTCCCACTGCGCCTCACTGGGCAAAGCGGCTTTCCAGCCGGCGGGCAGGGTCTTGGCATCATTGAGCTTGGTGATGAATTTCCGCACGTCATTCCAACTCACTTTTTCCACCGGCAGATTATCGCCAATAAAACCGCTGGGATTGTCGCCCATGACCGCCACCCACTGCGCCTGCGTGCATTCCGTCTGCGCCATCCAAAATCCTTTGCTGAGTTTCACCTGGACCTGGTTCTCTCTCATCCCACGACCCTGCTCATCGGGCGGACTGCCCATCGTGAAACTGCCGGCAGGGCAGTAGCAGAACTTCATCACCACTTCTTGGGGAAACTTGACGGACATCACCTGGCCCGCCGAAGAATTTGGTGGAACCACGGCGGAGACTGCCGAAACTGCCGGCAGGTCCTCACGGAATTTGCTGACGATCATCGCCTATTTGCCTGACGATCATCGCTTCCTTGAGTTTTCCGCCTTGAGTCAGGCGCAGCACCAAGGCGTCGAGTTTTCGGGCATGGTCAACACGCAGTGGTTTGAGATAATTTTCCCGCGTCGGTTCGAGTTTGACGATCTCGGCGCGATAGGTGGCGCGCATTTTCCTGAGCACGCCC
>JAPLUJ010000742.1:0-854 GCA_026397695.1 Verrucomicrobiota bacterium
AAATCCGCCTTCGATCCGGTGGCTTCTAGGGCGGTCATTGATGCCCATGGAGGCTCTCTAACGAAGGCGAACATGAATGAGGTCGCTGCAATAATCAAATGCAGTCCACGCACTGCATGGACTTGGTGGAAACAACTCAAAAACAACGACTTATGAACTGGTGCAAAAATAGATATTGCAGCGCTGCAAAAACAAATACTGCTCTTCGGGCCCGACAATGCACTTGCCGAGTCAGAAGACTCCTTCCAGGAAGTTGGGGACTCCTTCCCATGGGTGGGAGACGCCCCCTTTGAATCCGGTGACGACCCCTACGACTGCTAGAGTCCTTGAAAGGGCAAACAGTTTGTAGTTAGGTCAAGTTTTTCAGAACCGGTTTGATTTCCGATTGTTGAAGCTAGCCTACCGGACATACCGGGGAGGCAATCTGGCGATTGATGTCGCCCGGGCGAATGCGTTTGACGGCAACTACAAGACCGTTGCGGAGAATATTTTTCCCCGGGGTTACCTCGAGGATCCCGATCTCTATTTTGCCGACGGCCAATACCACATGATCATGGAAGACAACGGGGGCGTCCTCACCGGCTCAGTCCGGCACGGCGGGCATCTGGTCTCGACGGACGGGATTAAATGGACGCCGTACGATCCGCCAAAGGTATATACGCACGACATGCGATGGGCGGACGGCACGTCGTGGGTGGCGACGCGTCGTGAACGCCCGGCGATGTTCAACGACCTGGTTGGAGTCAGCGGAAACGGGTACCCCACCCATTTGATCACCGGGGTGCTGTATAAAGGACATTCTTGGTGCGTCGTACAGGAAATTGGACCGGAATGAGCTGCAAAGAAATTGCTTT
>JAPLUJ010000742.1:860-4852 GCA_026397695.1 Verrucomicrobiota bacterium
ACATTCTTGGTGCGTCGTACAGGAAATTGGACCGGAATGAGCTGCAAAGAAATTGCTTTCCCGGTGAAGGCCGTTGCAAGAGCCGGTGGCTGGACAGGAGAAATGGATGAGATGGCGGATTGTGGATTGTGGATGAAGAGGAGCCTTGCGCGGTATCTCTATCTTCGATCCTCCATCTTCGATCCTCTATCTTCGATCCTCTATCTTCGATCCTCCATCTTCGATCCTCTATCTTCGATCCTCTATCTTCGATCCTCTATCTTCGATCCTCTATCTTCGATCCTCTATCTTCGATCCTCTATCTTCGATCGTTGGGGTGAAGGCCGTTGCAACAGCCGGTGGCCGGACCGGAGGTCCGGGAAAAAGAAGTTGCCTGAACCGTGAGTCCATCCGAGTCCCGCTCCGGCAGCATCCGTGTCCGGGGCGGGACCAATCGTTTACTGAGGCCGGGCTGCCTGCCATCCGGCGTGCAGCAAGGTTTTCATCCGGGCCCTGATCGCGGCCGATTGCGGATCGTCGGCGAGGTTATGCCATTCGTGTGGATCAGTTTGTTGGTCGTAGAGTTCCACGCCGTTTTTTCCTTCGCTCCATTCGGTGTAGCGGTAGCGCTCGTTGCGCACGGTGCGGCCCAGGGTGGTGCCCTGGCCATTTTTGCCACCGGTCCGCCCGCCCTTGTTCGTGTGGATCACCTGGGTAAACGCCCCCAGTTTCCACGCCCGGTCTGGATCGCTAAGCAACGGTTTGAGGCTCGTGCCTTCCAGCTCCTTTGGTGCGGCCAGTCCGCACAGGTAGGCCTGGGTTACCGTGCGCTGCTGGTCCTCGGTCATGCCATAGTTCGGTGGAAAAACCGTCAAGGCGGCCTGCGGCTTACCCTCGCGGTCGCCCGGCATATTTTGGGCCAGAGCGATCTGTTGCGGCGGATACAGGCCGAAGTACTTTCTGGGTGAGACATAGGGCGTGTGCGGGCGGAAAAACCCCACCGCCAGAAAGAACGGTTGGTCTTTCTTCTCGCGCAGGAGTTGGCAGGCCGCCGCCGCGATCTTGCCGTCGGTCTGCTCGATGTCAGCGCCATCGGCAGCCAGCCAGCTTAGGGTCGCGCCGTAATTGCGCGTGCCCACGGCGACCTTGGCTTGCTCGCCGCCGATGATGCTGAAGATTTGGTCCTCATCGTCGCAGTCGCGACCGCGCGGATTGATCACCTGTTCCCAGGAGACCGGATCGTCCAGGCCATTGGTGCCGATTTGTTTGGGCACGCCGTAGTGGTAGAGCTTGCCGATGCGGGCGACGAAATAGCCGTTGTTTTTGAACAACTGCGGCAGCGTGACGGCGTTGGGGACGTTTTTACGAAAATGGGTGGTATTCTCGGAAACCCCGGTGGTGTCCGGTCGCAGTCCGGTCAGGAACGACGCGCGGCTGGGATTGCATAACGGGTATTGGCAGTAGGCTCTGTCGAAGCGCAGTCCCCGGCTGGCCAGGCGGTCAATGTTAGGCGTCAGCGTGGGTTCGCCATAGCAACCCTGGACGGCCCGGCAATCATCAGAAACCAGCAGCAGTACGTTGAGCTTTGGCGCAGCCTTGGTGCCGGTCATGACTACCAACCAGCAAAGCCCCAGCAAGAAACATCTTGGGTAACAATGCATGGCGGTAGCCTGCCAGTAGCGGTCCAGGACGTCAACGGTCGGAAATCCCCTTGCCAGTTGGCGACGCACCCATCATCTCTCATCTAACGGCACACCCCAAGAGATTGGGCACTGCTTGCTGCCTCAATCCCAGATGCCTTTCATTCGCCAGACATCAAGGGATTCCAGATTCACGCTCCCGCCATCACTGAAGACATCCAGCCCCTGGCCGGCCGGATCAGAATACGTGCGTTTGGTAATCACCCGGCCGGCGGCAAACACTTCCACCACTGAGCGGTCTAGGAAGATGTGCAGCGTGATCGTCTGTCCGGCCGGAAAGTCGGCCTTGTCGCTGATCTCGCCGTCCACGACCGCCCCCGCCACTCCGAGCCGGCCGGTCGCCGGTTCGTAGTAGACGACTGTCTGCTCCTTGCCGTCCTTGGACGTCCTCAGCTTTACGCCGAACCGCTTGGCCGTGGCGCCCTTCGGATCGAACGATGCGACAACCTCCACCGCATTACCGGTAAAATCCTTGAGCACCCCGGGGACGGCCGACTCGATCACGCGATTCTTCACCTGCATGTGCTCGCGGCGAAGAAGCTGCAATTCTGGGATTGGCTTCTGCATCAGTTTGTTGGCCTCAAGCGTCAGGACGCGCGGAATCGAATGGTTCCCGTCCCAGTACGGGACTTCTTTCGTAGGAGTCTTTCCCCCGCGCACCCAGCCGAACATAAGCCGTCTCTGGGAACCGCCAGGCCCCTTGTCGTCGACCATGTGAGGATTCGGGGCATAGAAATGGGGGGAGACATCAAGGATATCCGCTTCCTCCTCGTCCGGCTTAAACACGCAAGAACTTTTGTCGTAGGTGCCGACCCAATAACGTACCGGGCAGACCCCTATGATCAGCACGGACTTCTCGCCGAAGGGCAGCAGGTAAGGCAACTCCCAAAAGCGGCCGTACTTCCCTGTTGCATAGATGCGATTGCGGTAGGTCCAGTTCTCCAAATCCGGCGACGACCACAGCACGGCCGCGCCCGCGTTGGAATATGTGCCGCCGCAAAGCTGGTACCAGGTCCCACCGTCTTTCCATATCTGCCCGTCCCAATGGACGGGCGTGCCGGGGTACGGTGGCTTGTCCATCACCAGTTTCTTCTGCCAGGTCAGCATGCCGTCGGAACTGCGCGCCAACACGCCCTTCGCGGTCTGGTGAGAGGAGTTGCCTGTATAAATGAAGGTGGGAGTCCCCTTGTCGTCAATCACGAGATTCCCTGAAAATACCGCCTCGTGGTCCCAGGGAGTGTCCGGCCACATCGCAACAGGCCAATCATCCCAGTGAACGAGATCGGTGCTTACAAGGTGCCCGCGATGACAACCTTTCGGGTTCTTGCCATTGAGGTAGAACAGGTGATACTTACCGTCGTGGTAGATTGGCCCATTGACGTCAAACGTGAAGTCCAGGGGGCCCATAGTATGATACGCAGGGCGATGCGGATCATGAACCTCCATCCAGCGCCTCAACTCCAGAGCGGCTTTGCCGAAAACGGCTTTGTCCTGGCTCTTAATGACAGCTTCATACTTCGCAACGGGACTAATGTCCGGGTTGTTCGTTTTCGCCCCGGCCTCCGCAGGAAACGACATCGACCACGCACTCAGATTGCTGAATTCGGCCTGGGCGTTGCACACGAGGAAACCGACTTTCCCGCTGCCCGGTTGGCGCGCGTAGGTCTGCATGAGCATGTCATCGATGTAGAGTTCAAACATCTCCATTCGACAGAGCAGGCGGAAGGTGTGCTCTTTGCCATCCTCAACGCCTTGTTTCGGAACGGCTACTGGAAAGCTCCAATATCCTGCCTCCGGCTTGCCCTCTTCCTTGGGCAGCATGTACATGTGGTCCCACCGGCCCCGCGTATACCAACGGTCATCGGGTTCGGTCGTGGCTATGTATTCCCAGTTCCGCAGGTCTTTCGACTGGTAGAAGCGCATCAGGTCCTGCCCCTGTTTCCGCGCCACGCCGTGATTCATGATGAACTTGTCGCCGCACTTGCCCACGAAACATTTATAAAACGTGGCGCCATCAGGCCGACCGCGCTCGTCGATGATGGCACCCTGATCCTCCCAATGCACGCCGTTCGTGGAGGTGGCCAACAAACAGTGCCCCGCCTTCAGCCCTTTGCGGCCATCCTTGTTGTACATCATGAAGGCGTAATACTTGCCGTCGTGCCAGAGCACCGATGGGTCCCACATGGCCCCCTTTTCAGGCCTAAAGATCATGGCACTTCCCTCCCGTTGCAGGCATGCGAATGTCATCGCGATCACGAACAGTCTGATTTTCCACATTTTCGTAGCGCTCCTTTATGGCAAGTCGAATTGTAC
>JAPLUJ010000709.1:0-3622 GCA_026397695.1 Verrucomicrobiota bacterium
GAAAACACTTTAAGCGGTTTGATTTCCGATTGATGATTGTTGATTTTTGAATGCTGATTGGATGTTGAGATGGCGTTCCGTCACTTCAACAATCAAAATTCAACAATCGGCAATCATCAATCGAAGGGGTTTCCGAATAGTATGCAATCTGCTTGGCGGGCTACACTAGCCCCTGACCCCTGGCCCCTGCCTTTTTTCCGCACGCCGGGGTTGCCGGATCGACAAGCAGGCGCTAGGGTACCGCTTGAACCCCGTGATGAGATCCCGTCTAACATGCCTTTTCCTCGCACTCCTGCCGTGGTGCGCGTGCGCTGCGAACGAGCGCCTTTACGTGAACGACAAGAAGGCGCCGGAAACCCGCAAGGACCTCGACGCGCTGCAAGCCGCGCTGGTGAAAGCCCTGCCGCAGGCCCGCGCCGCCACCGTGTGCATCGAAATCGGCGAAGGCTCGGGCAGCGGCGTGATCGTCTCGGCCGACGGCTTGATCCTCACCGCCGCCCATGTCACCACGGGGGTGAAAAAGAAAGTTACCGTGGTGCTCGAGGACGGCACCCATTTGAAGGCCGAAACGCTCGGGTTGGTGGCCGAGACCGATGCCGCGATGATGCGCATCACCGAAAAAGGCATCTATCCGTTTATTGAAATCGATCGCAGCAACTCCACCCGCCTCGGTGACTGGGTGTTCGCGCTCGGCCACGCCGGCGGCTTCGACAAGAGCCGCGGCTCGGTCGTGCGCTTCGGCCGCTTGGTACGCATGGTCGGCGCGACATTCCAGTCCGATTGCATCCTGATAGGCGGCGATTCCGGCGGCCCGTTGTTTGATCTAACAGGAAAACTGGTGGGCATCCACTCGCGCGTCGGCGAGCAAGTCCAGGTGAACATGCATGTGCCGATGAGCGAGTTTGTCAAAAACTGGGATGGTCTGGTGAAGGGCGAGTTCATCGGCGAAGGGCCGTTCGCCGCCAAGCCCGTCAAAGGCAATGGTTTTCTGGGACTTGCCACGGATGCCCGGCCGGAGGGGGGATTGCGCGTGACCAAGGTCGGCAACAAGAGCCCGGCGCAGGAGGCCGGGGTGAAAGAAGGTGATGTCTTGCTGAAACTCAATGGAACACCGCTGGAAAAACGCGAGCAATTCCAGGAGCTTCTCAAGGAAATGTCCGCCGGTGACGAACTCACGCTCGAATTGGAACGTGACGGGAAAAAACAAATTCTAACATTCAAACTCGGTGCGCGCTAACTGGAATGATTGGATTCGATTGCTCGTTGTTTGCGGGTGGGTGACATCGCTCGCGGCCCAGCAGAGCCTGGAGTCGGCGTATCGCACGACCGGCACCGCCGTGGTTGCGGCATTTGAAACGCCGCGCGCGGTCCTGCAAACGTCCAGTGCCGTGATCCTCGATGGCCGCAAGGAGGTCGGCTACGGCGTGGTCATTTCCGCGGAGGGACACATCCTCACCAAGGCGAGTGAATTTCTCGGCGTGAAAACTCCCTCAATCATGGTGGATCGTGCGGGTTTTCCCGCCGTGACGGTTCTGGCCGTCGATCCCGAGTGGGACGTCGCGCTCTTGAAAATAGAGGCGGCGGGCTTGATTCCCGTGGTGTATGCGCCGGCCAGCGGGGTTCCCCAAGGTTCCTGGGTGGTGGCCAACGGCGCGACGACCCGCACTCACCGCCGGGCGCTCGCGGGCATTGTCAGCGCCAAAATCCGGGACATCCCGGCCGCCGGCGGACCCGCTCTCGGGGTGGTGCTCAAGGCCAAATCCAAAGTGCTCGAAATCGAGGATGTGAACGCGAAAAGCGGGGCGAAAAAAGCCGGCTTGCAAAAGGGTGACGTGCTCCTCGCGATCGAGGGCAAAGCCGTAACCAAGGTCGAGGAAATCGCCGAGGCCCTCAAGGACCGCAAGGTGGGCAGCATGGTCAAAGTCACCTTCCGCCGCGGCAAGGACGAGCAAACCGTGGACGTCCGTCTTGCCACCCGCGGTGAAATGTTCACCGAATTGATGAACAACAATGACCTGATGAGCGGGGATTTCTCGAAACGCCGCAGCGGCTTCGCAAGGGTGCTCCAGCACGATATCCTGGGCAATGGCAAAATTGTCGGCGGTCCGCTGTTAGACATCGACGGGCGCTGCCTCGGCATGAACATCGCCCGCGCCAACCGCGCCGAAAGCTTCGCCATCCCGGTGGAGGACCTCAAGGCCCTCGCCGAGCGCCTGATGAAACGGTGATCGCAAATCCATATCTGATGAATCGGAGACTGAAGCCGACTCACAGGCAGAACCACGGCAGCGCCGTGATGTGATCATGCAGTTGCAGCGGGCGCGGACACCGGCAGATCACATAGCCATGCTTCGCCTTTGGCTTTTTTTCCTGAATAAAAGCCAGCAGATGCCGTGTATCATTCACCGTCGGGTTTTCCGTCCACTTCACTTCAATCGGGGTCAAGCCACCACTGTGCTCGATAATGAAGTCCACTTCCGCGCCGTCACGCGAGCGTTGATGATATAACTTCCCGGCGCCAAGATATTGCAAACGCTGCCACAACTCGATGCCCACCCACTGCTCGAAGACCGGGCCGGGATTCGCCTTCACCAGATCCGGCGACGGATTCAATCCTGCCGCAGCGTGCCGCACGCCCAAGTCGAAGAACATGAACTTCGGCGTCGCGAGCAGGTTCTTGCGCGGGCTTATTGCGAATGCCGGCACCCGGATGCCCACGAACATGTCTTCCAGCAGTTGATAGTAGTTCTTCACCGTGGGTTGCGAGATGCCTGTTTCCTGGGAGATGTTCGCGTAGTTAATCATCCCCCCTGACTCGGCGGCGGCCAGTTGCAGAAAACGCACGAACGCCCCCCAATCCTTGACCAGCGCCTCGCGGCGGATTTCCTCCTCCAGATATACGAACGCGTAAGCTTTCAGCAATCCTTGCCGGTCCTGCGGATCCGCCGTCACGATGCCCGGCAGCCCGCCATACGCCAAGCGTGTTAGCAAATCCCATTGGGGAAACGGGTACTTGGCGGACTTCCCGGTGCGCCACGGAAAAGGCAGCGGTGATGGCGCGTGCAAGATCCTGCGTGCTTGCGCCGGATGCTCGGCAAGCGTTAATGGATACAGGTGATGCACCAGGCAGCGCCCCGGCAGAAGGTTGGCACCGGTCAAGCGCAGCTTCCTCGCCGAACTCCCGCACAACACAAAGCGCCACCGCGTCTTGTCGGCGTCATAGAGCGCTTGCACCGCGTCGAAAATCGAAGGCACGGATTGAGCCTCGTCGACAAACACAAACTGCCCTTTTCGGTCCCGCGGCAAACTGCGGCAGACTTGCGCGAATTCCCCCGGGTTGGCCAAGTGCCGGGTACGCTCCTGCGGGTCCGCCATGTTGAAGCGCAGGGAATC
Source organism: Verrucomicrobiota bacterium (assembly GCA_026397695.1). Classification (GTDB taxonomy): domain Bacteria; phylum Verrucomicrobiota; class Verrucomicrobiia; order Verrucomicrobiales; family Akkermansiaceae; genus Luteolibacter. The sequence goes on from JAPLUJ010000709.1 coordinate 3,394, forward strand.
CACTGGAATCAATTGCTCAAGCATCGTGGATTTGCCCGTCTGCCGCGCTCCAAACAGGAGATGGACATACGGACGAGTCAACTTGCTCCCCAATTCACTGGCAACCCATCGGTCGTACATGCGGTTTAGATATATCGCCCATATCTAATGTCAACTTTATTTTCATCGCGCCCCGTCGGGGACAAGCCGGCGCGGAGGGCGTGCGAAGCGCCTCGTCCTCTTTTCTTCC
>JAPLUJ010000709.1:3654-5257 GCA_026397695.1 Verrucomicrobiota bacterium
TCCTCTTTTCTTCCGTCTTCTGTCTTCTCCTCTTCTGTCTTCCTCACGCAATCTGCGGGGTATATCAAAAGATACGTGTTGTGTTCTGTGCGTGAGGGCCTACGCTCGTGCCTGTGAACACCCCAAATCTTCAAGCGCCGAGTTTGCAGGCCAATGGTGGATCCGTGATGCTGCGCGGGACCGCCCTGCTGGCCAATCCATTGTTCAACAAAGGCACCGCATTCCCTGATGAGGAACGCGACGCGCTGGGCTTGCGCGGGCTGTTGCCGCCCCGCGTTTTCACCCTGGAGGCGCAGGTGGACCGGGCCTATGCCAATTACCGGCGCAAACACGAGCCATTGGAAAAGTATATCTTTCTAACATTGCTGCAGAACCGCAACGAGACCCTGTTTTACAAGCTCCTCGAAACCTATCCCGAGGAGATGATTCCCATCATCTATACGCCCACTGTCGGCGAGGCCTGCCTCGACTACGGCGCGATTTTCCGCCGTCCCCGCGGGCTTTTTGTCAGCATCCGGGAACGCGGGCGGATTGCCGAGATCCTGCGCCACTGGCCGCAGGCCGATGTGCGGATGATCGTGGTGACCGACGGTGAGCGCATTCTCGGGTTGGGCGATCTGGGGGCGATGGGGATGGGGATATCGGTGGGGAAATTATCGCTTTATACTTCATGTGCGGGGTTGCATCCGGGTTACTGCCTGCCCATCACCCTTGATGTGGGAACGGATAACAAAAGCCTGCATAGCAGCCCGACCTATCTGGGATTGAACCAGCCGCGGGTGCGCGGCGAGGAGTATGACGCGTTCATCGAGGAGTTCGTCACCGCCGTGAAAACGGTCTTCCCCAAGGCCTTGTTGCAGTGGGAGGACTTCGGCAACACCAATGCCTTCCGCCTGCTGCGCGACTATCAGAAACGTATCTGCAGCTTCAACGATGACATCCAAGGCACGGCCGGCGTGGCACTGGCCGGTCTCCTCTCGGCCCTGCGCATCACTGGTCAACCGCTCGCCGCGCAGAAGCTCCTCTTCCTCGGCGCCGGCGAGGCGGGCACCGGCATCGCCGATTTGTTCACCACCGCCGCAGTCGCTGCCGGTTTGACCGAATCCGAGGCACGCGCGCGTTGCTGGTTTGTCGATTCCCAAGGGCTCGTGGTGCGCGAGCGCATGGCCAAGCTGGCGCCTCACAAGCTCCCGTATGCGCAGGATCATCATCCGCCCGACAGCCCTGATCGGCGTTTCCGGCATGCCATCGACGTTCACCGATGAGATCATCACCCGTATGGCTGAATTCAACGAACGGCCGATCATTTTCGCCCTCTCCAACCCGACCTCCAAAGCGGAATGCACGGCGGAAGCAGCCTATCAGAAGTCCGGCGGGCGGGTGGTTTTCGCCAGCGGCAGTCCCTTCCCGACGGTTGTTTTCGGCGAGCAGACCTTTGTTCCCGGCCAGGGCAACAATGTCTATGTATTCCCGGGCGTAGGTCTGGGTGCATTGGTGGTGGAGGCCACGGAAATCACCGAGCGGATGTTCCTGGCGGCCGCCCGCACGCGGGCGGACCTGGTGACCGAGGACGACCTCGCCCTGGGCCGGATCTATCCGTCCC
>JAPLUJ010000709.1:5394-9669 GCA_026397695.1 Verrucomicrobiota bacterium
AAGCGTCTATCACCCGGCCTACCGGTCCTATGTTTAACTAACACATGGCGCGCCGGGCGGCGGTTCGTTGCGGGTGTTCAAAGGCCTCGGTGAATTGTTAGAGATCCCGCTTGGTCATGCCAAGTGCCCGGCCACAGCTTCACCTTGACCGGCGGCACGTTTTCCTGGCAGCAGCAGGGAAACGACGTCCATCTGGTGTGCCTGATCCCCGAATCCGGCCTGCCGGCGGCGATGGCCGGCTTGTTAGGCATGACTTTCCTGCGCCGACGGCGGCGTGACGCGGGACGAAGAAGGGCGGCTCCGCTTCTTCATGAAATGCCAAATGACTGGGGCCGGACGCGCCAGGTCAATCCCGTGCCGGAATTTTTTGGGATTTTTCTGGCACTAAATCGGCATTATGCTATTTCCGTGCCGGAAACTTGTAAGTTTCTACTGGCACGAAATCGACATGAAAACGACACAGTTCATCGGCAGGCGGCGCGAGTTGGAGGATTTTTCGCAACTGCTGCGCAAGAAAAGCGCCTCCCTGGTCACCTGCCAAGGCCGTCGGCGCGTCGGCAAGAGCCGTTTCATCGCCGAGTGCGCGCGCAAGGCCGACCATTTTCTGTCCTTCAGCGGATTGCCGCCGCGTGAAGGCGGTTCCTCGCGGGAGGCCCAATTGGATTCCTTCGCCGAGCGCTTGGCGGAACAGACCCGGCTGCCGAAGGTGCCGCTGGCGTCTTGGCCGGTGGCTTTCCAACTGCTTGCCAGCCAGCTTCCGGCGGCGGGCACGGTGGTGGTGTTGCTGGATGAAATCTCGTGGTTGGGGGCGGGCGATCAGGATTTTGCCGGACATCTGAAAAACGCCTGGGACACGCATTTCTCCCGGCGCTCCCGCCTCATTCTCGTGTTGTGCGGCTCGGTTTCGGCCTGGATCGAGCGGAACATCCTGGGCGGCACCGGCTTTGTCGGCCGCTGTTCCTGGCAGTTCCGGTTGGAGCCGCTGAGTTTGGGCGAGTGCGCGTTGTTCTGGGGCCGGCGCCATGAGCGGACGAGCGTCGCGGACAAGCTCAGGGTGCTCGCGGTCACCGGTGGCATTCCGAAGTATCTTGAGGAAATCGACCCCGGCCAATCTGCGGAGAGCAACGTCGAACGGCTTTGTTTCAATCCCGGCGGCTTGCTCTTCCACGAATTCGACCAGATTTTCCACGACCTCTTCGCCCGGCGGGCGGCGACCTCCGCCCGGATCGTCCGCGCCATGATCCATGGGCCGAAGACCGTGGATGAAATCAGCCGCCTGCTGGACCGCGAGCGGGGCGGCTCGTTGAGCGACTCGTTGGAAGAGTTGGAGCAGGCCGGCTTCATCCGCCGGGATGTGTCTTGCGATCCCGCCACCGGCAACCCCTCCCGGCGGGACTTTCGCTTCCGCTTGTCGGACAACTACCTCAGGTTCTATCTGAAGTATGTGGAACCCGAGGCACACCGGATCAAAAGCGGGCTCTATCAGCGGACGCCGCTCGGGTCGCTCGTGGCGTGGGACACCATCGCGGGCCTGCAATTCGAGAATCTGGTCCTTGGCAGCATGGCAGCGGTGCTGGAATGCTGCGGTCTGGCCCGCGTGCCCGTTCTGAGTGCCGGTCCTTACACCCAAACCAAGACCCGACGCCGCGAAGGCTGCCAGATCGACCTGCTGATCCGCGCCAAGCACGCCGTCCACGTCATTGAAACTAAATTCCGGCGCACCATCCCCAAGGCGGTGATCGCGGAGGTGAGGGAAAAGGCGGCCAGACTCAAGCTCCCGGCCGGTTTGTCGGTGCGCACGGGTTTGATCTATGCGGGCGAACTGGATCCGGCCATCGCCCGCGGCGGTTTCTTCGACCACCTCATCCCGGCAGAGGAGTTGTTCAAGAGCTAAAACACAGCGGCCTGAGCCCCGACACCTATCGCCGCCAATACAGCCGGTGAATCTGGAAACCAAAAGAGGGGAACGGGCGGGCCGCCCGTTGGCCCATGAAGATCACGGGCGAGCCGCCCGTGCCCCTCTTCTTTTCACACTATTGTCCATGCGAAATGCACGGCGGAAGCAGCCTATCAGAAGTCCGGCGGGCGGGTGGTTTTCGCCAGTGGCAGTCCCTTCCCGACGGTTGTTTTCGGCGAGCAGACCTTTGTTCCCGGCCAGGGCAACAATGTCTATGTATTTCCCGGGCGTAGGTCTGGGAGCATTGGTGGTGGAGGCCACGGAAATCACCGAGCGGATGTTCCTGGCGGCCGCCCGCACGCTGGCGGACCTGGTGACCGAGGACGACCTCGCCCTGGGCCGGATCTATCCGTCCCTCACCCGCATCCGCGAAGTGTCCGTGTTCATCGCCACCGCCGTGGCCAAGGAAGCCATCCACGCCGGCCTCGCAGGCGTGCCGCTGGCCGACGACGAGGTCGAATCCGCCGTGCGTCAAAGCGTCTATCACCCGGCCTACCGGTCCTATGTTTAACTAACACATGGCGCGCCGGGCGGCGGTTCGTTGCGGGTGTTCGAAGGCCTCGGTGAATTGTTCGAGTTCCCCCTTGGTCATGCCAAGTGCCCGGCCATGGTCGCACCAGCCGGAGCTGGCACGTTCGGTCTCGCCCAGAATTGCCTTGGCTCGTGCGAGCGGGATGCGGAAGTAAGCGATGACCGACATGAGCGCTTCAATCGTGGCCTCGGGGCCGGTGTCCTCGGAGATCCATGTTTTCAAGTCCCGCACGCGGTCGGGGAAGGGATTGATGTCGAAGGCTGGTGCCAAACTCCATTGGCCATGGTTCGCATGGAGAAACCCGTGATTGTGCAGGTGATCATCCACATTGGTGATCAGAATGGAGAACGCCATGCGCCGCCAGAGTTCCTCGATGTCAGCCCGGGAATCGGCGCCATGCACCCGGATGGCATCGACGATTTCAGTGTAATAATGATCCCGTGATGCATCGGAATCCGCGCCCAGAAGCGTGGCCGCCGAAATATACATGAGCCGCTTGCCAGCATCCGTGCGGTCAAAACGCCGGATCAAGGCCACTGGCAACCCGTCACTCTCCACCAAGCGCGCTGCGGCCGCGTGAATTCCAGCGGCCTTGGCAAGCGTCATGGCCAGCACCTCGCCTTTGGTCACGGCACGCTCATCATTCACACTTGGAAACTTGCCTATCGACAGCCGGCCGTCTTCATCGACGACCGTGCATTTCGGCCGCATGCCGCCCAATGACGTGCCACGGCCACGGAGGTAGGCGAGATCGGCGGCGGTCTCGTTTTCGGTTTCGACAGCACGGGTCGCGGCCAACAGCCGACCAAGTTCCACAAGCGGAGGAGCCGTGCGGCGACCGGTCTCGAATGCGCGACAAAAAACACCTTGCTCATCCATGAAACGCAAGGCACCGACGCGGCTTGAGTCATCCACCGCGAGTAGGAAATCCAACGCATTGAGCTGGCTCGTCTCCGGTTCCTGCCCCGCTCGCCGTGCTTCCTGACGGCGCTTGGCATGATCGCGCAGAATCACCCGCTTGGCCCAGCCATCAGGCTCGGTGTCCGCGATTGCCATGGGAAAAACCGATCCATCCCTAGCTTTGCGATGAAACTGCGGACCCGCAACTAACGGAAGCCCGGGCTCGAGGGCGAAGCGATCCGCAGCCTGCAGCCAGTCATCTTCGTAGGCAAACGCCGAACGCTGCCGAAAGCCGACAGCGTCAAAATACAGGGTTCCGACCCGCTGGGCGTCATCGCCCAAATAGACTTGGATCGTTCGTTTCATAGGGAGCTGGGGGATTTCTTGATCCGCACCCGCTTGGGCAGCCGTTCCTCGTCTAACATAAGTCCGGCGTCATCGCGGCGGGCATCCACGAGATCGCCCAGCGCCTCGCCGAAACCCAAAACGAAAAGCACCATCGCGTAGGCGCCCATGGCCACCGCCGGGTCGCCCTTTTCGATGCGCGTATATGTGCTTTTGGCCACGCCAACGCGTTCCGCCATCATCTCAACAGTGAGATGGCGCTTGCGGCGGGCCCGTGCCAAATCGGTGCCGAATTTGACCAACGAACGCCGCAGTCCGGGTGGAAGCAGGTCATGAAGTGCAGAGCGCATAATAAAGTTCGATCTATGAGGTTTAAAGAATTCCTGGATACGATATATCGATCTTAACGCGCTGTCGATCCATTTTTTTCCATTGCTGCCTGATGAGCCCACCACCGGCCCGAGGTGGTTCTGAAGACGTGCGTGGAGTCACCCCTGGTACCGCTGGACAAAATGCAGATCCAGCAGCTCTATTACCGTTC
>JAPLUJ010000636.1 GCA_026397695.1 Verrucomicrobiota bacterium
GAGCAATTCGCCGAACTGTGCCGGCAGGAAATGCGCGACATCCATGCGGAAATTCCCCATCTGGATCCGGTCGAGGAAATGGTTTATTAGCTTGCCGACGAACGTGGCGTCCTCTAGCCATCTGTCGGCCACCATTCCATATGTCATGGATGCGGCTGGTGCAATGTTATGAATTACATTTTCTGTCTCGTCAGTCTGCTGGGGGCGTTTCTGCTTTTTCAAGTGCAACCGATGATCAGCAAGTTCATCCTGCCGTGGTTTGGGGGCAGTCCCGGGGTGTGGACCACCTGCATGTTGTTCTTCCAAGTGGTGCTCTTCGGCGGCTACAGCTATGCGCACCTGCTGACCCGGCGCAAGGCCGTCACCCAGGCGTGGTTGCATATGGCCTTGCTGGCGCTGGCGGCAGCGTTGTTGCCCATCGTGCCGGACGCTTCATTCAAACCATCGGGTTCGGAAAATCCCGCCTGGAATATTCTGTTGCTGCTGTTGGCCACGGTGGGGCTGCCGTATTTCATGCTCTCCGCCACCAGTCCCTTGGTGCAAGTATGGTATTCCCGGGTCTATCCAAACCGCACGCCCTGGCGATTGTATGCCTTGTCGAATGCCGGTTCCCTGACCGCGTTGCTGAGCTATCCCATTCTCATCGAACCTCGTTGGGATGTGATGTCGCAGGCGTGGATCTGGTCGGGATCTTTCGTGCTGTTTGCCTTGTTGATGGGAGCGTGTGCCGTGGGCGAATGGAAACGCGGCACCGCCGAGGCCGCCCGGCGCTTGCATGAGCAGGAAATCCTGGATGCCACCGCGCCAGGGCCGGACACCTGGCGCCGGGTGCGATGGATTCTGCTGCCGGCCTTTGCCTCTCTCATGCTGCTGGCCACCACCAATCATGTCTGTCAGAACGTGGCGGTCATTCCGTTCCTGTGGGTCGTTCCGCTGGCGCTCTATCTGGTAACCTTCATCATTTGCTTCGATCACCCGCGCTGGTATCGGCGGGCGCTGTTGGCGGTGCCGGCCATGCTGGCAATCATTCTAACATCAGGACTGCACGAGATTTTCCCGGATTGGACGCCTGGGTTTGTCGTGGAATTGGTGATCTACTTTTCCGCCATGTTTCTGATCTGCATGGTCTGCCATGGTGAATTGGCGCGTTTGAAGCCGGGCACATCACATTTGACGGAATACTATCTGCTGATGTCTGCGGGCGGTGCCTTGGGGGGGCTGGCGGTTAGTTTGGTCGCGCCACAGGTGTTCAGCACGTACATGGAATGGTCGCTGGGGCTCGCCGGCGGGTTCGTGCTGGTGGCGTGGGTGGCATACCGCGGCCTGGTGGCGGGCGGCAGCGCGCGCGCCAGGTTGCGGATCGGTGCGGCCATTGCCGTTATTTCGTTAGCAGGGATGTATTTCATCGTGAATTGGGAGTTCCTCTCCTTCAGCAGTGCCGTCGCGCGGTCCCGTAGTTTTTACGGCACCCTGCGCGTCTCCGCCAGGACCGATGACCAGGGCGGGAAATTCCATTCCTTCTATTGCAGCGGCACCGAACACGGACGGCAATATCTGGATCCAGCCAGACGCCGGGATCCCCTGACCTACTATGGCCGCGAATCCGGCATCGGCATGGTGCTGGATGGATTGAAATCCATGCCGGATGCCAAGGTCGGCATCATCGGCATGGGCACCGCCACGGTGGCCTGCTATGCCGAGCGCGGGCAAACCTACCGGTTTTACGAGATCAATCCCATCGCCGTGGACATGGCGCGGAAATGGTTCACCTTCATTGATGACCTGCAAGCCCGCGGAGCCAAGTATGAATTGGTGCTCGGCGATGCGCGACTTTCGTTAGAGCATGAGGCGGCGCATCATTTCGATGTGTTGATGCTGGATGCGTTCAGCGGTGATTCCGTGCCGGTTCATCTGCTCACGCGCGAGGCCTTTGAAATCTATCAACGGCATCTGAAACCCGACGGCGTGATTGCCGTGCATATCACCAACAGGTATCTCAACCTCGCCCCGGTGGTCGAGAGAGTCGCCAGGGAATTCGGCTATCTGACGACGCGCCAGTGCATCCCGAATGACCTGCCCGGCCACTATCAGCCCGACTACCTGCTGCTGAGCAAGGATGGCGCATTCATCCGGGCGCATCCGCCGGTGCCGCCGGTGTATGCGCGGGATCTGGAGGTGCCGCTATGGACGGATCACGCCCACAACCTGTTCCAGATCCTGCAGAGTAGTTAGAAAGTGGGAAGGTGCCGCTCCCCTGTAAGCCGGCTTCTGTACCTCCCGCTGGCGCGGGATTGGACGGTCCTTTCTCTCACCCCGCTGGCGCGGGGCGCCCCGCTTGCGCGGAGTGCGACTATTACCCGGAGATTAAAACGGGCGGGCCGCCCTTCCCCTGTTCTGTCTTGCACCACGCGGGGTTTGCCGTGCCGCCTCGGTTGCCCTAAGCGCGGTGGGCTCTTACCCCACCATTTCACCCTCACCTGTGCCCTTGCGGGCCATCGGCGGTATATTTTCTGTGGCACTTTCCGTCCGGGTCCCTCGCGGTTCCCGTCCCCCACTTTCATGAGGCGCGTTGCCCTGTGGTGTCCGGACTTTCCTCAACCCCCGCTTGCGCGGAAACTGCGACCGTCCGGGGAGCGGCAAACCCACCCTGCCCCTTCCGCACCCGGATTCCAAGGAGAAATGTGGTAATCACCGAA
>JAPLUJ010000376.1:0-652 GCA_026397695.1 Verrucomicrobiota bacterium
TATCACTTTTTTTTTTTTTGACGACGATTTCATTGAAGATTCCCGATGCATTGCTTTCCCGGCTGGATGCGGTGGCTCGTGCCGGCCGGACGAGTCGGTCCGCGTTGTTCCGCGAGGCGTTAGAGGAGAAATTGCAAGCCGTCGGGCGGAAATCCCCGCCATCGCTCTATGAACGCAGCGCCGATCTGTGTGGCTCGGAAGCCAGCGACGTGGGTGATTTTGCTTCCAATCCACGACACCTCGAGGGTTTCGGGTCATGAGTTCACGCTATCTTCAGATGTCGTTAGCAGATGCCTGTTTGGTGAGAATGGCGGAAATCCACGAACGATCCGTGGTAATGACGCTGGATTCGGACTTTGTGATCTATCGGAAATTCCACCGCAAGGTGATTCCGCTTCTGCGGCCGGATCGGTGAGGCCGCCGTCACCCTAACATTTTTTGTCCGGGGAAGATGACCAGGGCCAGCACCAGGAACAGGATGCCGAGGGCTATTTTCACGGCGGCGGTGTGTTTATTCTGGAAGTCGATGAGGGTGATCGTTGGCGGTGCTTGCGCAGCCGGCATTTCGCGGTTATGGATCATGACGGAAACCGCACCATGAGTCCATCGCCCGCGCACCTCATCGTGGATTTTATAACCTTGCCCGGGTCGG
>JAPLUJ010000376.1:772-6145 GCA_026397695.1 Verrucomicrobiota bacterium
ACGGATGATGGAGACTCCCGCGAACACCTGGAAGCAGTGGCTGGCCGAGCATGGCCCGCGCCTGCTCTTATTCGCACGCGGCTGGAGCCATACCCGCCATGATGCGGAGGATCTCGTCCAAGAGGCGATTCTGCGCATGTGGCATCACCAGGCGGACAAGGGCGGCATGCCGCCGGATCTGCCCCTCGTTTTTTCCACCATCCGCTTCTGCGGACTCAACCACCACCGCTGCGAATCGCGCCGCCGCAAGCGCGAGGAGTCGATCATTTATCTGAACGATTTCCAGGATTTCTGGTTGGACCCGGTGCTCGAAGAAGATGAAGAGGCATTGATTCTCAGGGATGCCGTCCAGCATCTCAGCCCGAAGCTGCGGGATGTGGTGGTGATGAAATTCTGGGGTGGTTTGACGTTCCTGCAGATCTCGGAAGCTCTCGCGATTTCCCCGAACACCGCCGCATCACGATATCGTTATGCGTTGGAACAATTGGCGCACGCCTTGCGCCACATCAAGGAGCACCGCCATGCACAAGCCTGATCCTATCGAAACCATCCTCGCCCGCCTGATGCCCACCGCCCTGAGCGAAACGGGCCAACACGAAATCGAGTCCATGCTCGACGCATTGGCCGGAGCATCGGCACCAGCCAGGCCCGCAGGCATGGCATGGATCCGCCGGATGCTCACCGCAGGCATCGCCGCCGCCGGCGTGGCCGCCGCCTTGATTTTCCCCTTGGCCACTCCCCCATCGCCGACATCCTGGGCGGTGATCGCGCCCGCCAGCGCAACTCCCGCCGGGATGATCCTGATGGGCGAGTCCGATCGTATCGAATCGATGACGGACGAGGGATGGCAGGAGGATTCCGATGGTTCGACAATGCGGGCCATGCGCCTCAACGTGGTCGGGGAGAATAGCCTGTTAGATGAGGAAACGGGCATCGTCATGCAGGTTTCCGAACCTCGTGAGGAACTACTTCTCATGCCTGTGAGCACGTTCTGACATGAAACGTTTCCTGGTCATCGCATTTCTGATAGGGCAGTCCTTGTCGTCTGCGGTGGAGCCCGTTGATATAAAAAATCCGCCGCCGGTGAAGACCCCGCAGCCACCGCGTGCCTGGCTGGGGTTGCAGGTTGACAAGCCGGACGCGACGATCATCGCGCACTTGCCATCCTTGCCACCGGGCATCGGCTTTGTCATCCGGTCGGTCGATCAGGCAGGTCCCGCCAAAACCGCCGGCCTGCAGGAGTTGGATCTGTTATGGAAACTCGGCGATCAGATGTTAGTCAATGAAGGTCAATTGGCGGCCTTGCTGCGTTTGGCAAAACCCGGAGATGAAATCACCTTGTCGGGTTTCCGCGCGGGCCAGCCGCTTGAGGTGCAATTGAAACTCGGCGAGGCACCGGTGACGAAACGACCGTTCCCCGCGGATTTGTTGGATGCGGCCATTCTGCCCGGGGCCTGTGGCGGCCCACAGCGGGTGATCCATGTGGGTGATAGAACCGCCAGTTACACCACGGACGAGGGCCGCGCCGTGATCCGGCAGGATGGAGAACTCTACAAAGTGAAAATCCACGGGCCCAAAGACGAATTGATTTATGAGGGGGATTTGCCCGCAGATGGCAGCCTCGACAAGGTGCCGGAATTCTGGCGGCGGCGCGTCCTCGCGTTGCGCCGTGGCTTGGACCACGCGCTGGAGGGGCGCATGATGCCGGACCGCCAACCACGGCCCAGGGTGATCGCCCCGGCGGCCCGAAATCCCTGAACGCAGGAAATTTGATGAATTTATCATGAGAATGCCTTGCGTTTTCCGGCTCGGCTTCCCATCTTGCCCCGCATGCATCCTGAAGTGGCGAAGCTGGTTGAGGCCGGTCGCATTCCAAAACCTGTCGGCGAGCGCCTTTCCCAATTGGCTCCCGGAAATTTCTGCGTCCACAAATCGTTCGGCACCGGCAAGGTGATTGCTTGGGATCTACCCGGGAAAAAGGTCACCATAGACTTCGAAAAATCCGCCGGGCAAACGATGGAATTGCAGTTCGCTTTCCAGAAAACCGAGTGGATCCCGCTGACTGATTTCCGCGCCCAAAAAATCGAACAATTGGAAACCCTCCGCGCTCTATCCAAAAGCGATCCCCTCGCCCTGGTCGTTCATCTGCTGCAAAGCCACGGTGGCAGCATGACCAGCGACGCATTGGAAAAGGAAATCTCCGGCGCGGTCATTGCCGAAGCCGCTTTCAAAAAATGGTGGACGCTCACCCGCAAAGCCCTGCGCGCGAGCCGTCTTGCCGTGGTCCCGCCGAAACGCACCGGACTGATCATCCTGCGCACCGGCGACCGCAGTCCGGCCGAGGCACTCGTCGCGGATTTTGAAGCGGCCCGTGACATCAAGGGCATGATCCGCGCGCTGGAAGCCATCGCTGCGGACATCGGCGCGTTCGAAAGCGATACCAACGCCCTCAAACGCCTGCTCTGCGATATCGATGAAGGCGCGAAAAAGGCCGCCCGTGTCCAACTCGGCCAAGCACTGCAACTGGTGGCCGCCCGCGATGAAGTCATCGGATCCTCCAAAACCTTGGAACTCGACCCGGGCGCGGTCCGCCTGTCAGACCTGCTGCTCTCCACCGAACCGATGAAACTCGCGGAGGAATCCAGTAAACTGCCCTCCGGCCGCCAGCGCGCGGTGTATGAGGCCTTCCCCGATGCCTTCGCCGACGAGTGGGTGGAAAAGAGCGACCGTGTCGTCGATCATGTCGGGGCCCGCGGGGTGACCGAGATCGCGCGCATTCTGCTCGAACGCGACGAACTGCCCGCGCTCGTCAAACACCTCCGCTCGTCCATCGCCCGCCGTGCCCTCGGAGCAGATGCCCTGATCTGGGTCTGCCGCGAACGCAAGACCGCCGCCGTGGATGTATTCAGCGCCGACGTCGGGGCGACGATTCTCAATCTGCTGGAAAACGACCATCTATCCGACGGGCCGCGCAAGACCTCACGACTGCAGACCCTGTTAGGGGATGACAAGCACCTGCTCACCGATCTGGTGGGCATCATGGACGTCAACGAAGCGCGCAATTTCGCCCGCCGTCTGCTCGATTGCGCGGTGTTCGGCGATCTTGAGAAAAAATCGCTGATGGCCCGCATCATCAAGGTCCGTCCCGAAACCGGCGAACTGGTCAACGGCACGCACTCCAAGCGCCGCGAGGAAGCACTGCTCGTCTCATGGGATAGCCTGGAACGCAAAAAATCCGAACTCGACGAACTCATCCGCGTCCGCATCCCCCAGAATACCAAGGATATCTCCATCGCCCGCTCCTACGGCGACCTGCGCGAAAACTTCGAATACAAATCCGCCAAGGACCTCCAGAAATACCTCATGCACCGCAAGCATGAACTGGAACGCGACATCACCCGCGCCCGCGGCACGGATTTCAAGGGCTCGAATTCGACCACGGTCAACATCGGCACCATCGTCACCCTAACGGATATTGCCGGCGCGGAAATCGAAATGACGGTGCTCGGCGCATGGGATTCCGACCCGGAAAAAAAACTCGTTTCCTATCTATCGGAAGTTGGCAAGGCACTCGTCGGGCGCAAACCCGGCGAAACCGTGCAGATCCGCGACGAAACCACCGAAGCATTCCAAACACTCACCATCCAATCGATCCGTCCTTACAACCCGTAAAAGACAGCAGACCGCTGCGCTCCAAGACAGCAGACACAAGAGAAGATAATCTATAATGCCGGATCCCATCGACTTCCGTTTGAGTCTTATCTTCTGTCTCAAAGTCTTCTGTCTGTTTATCTCTCTCCACACAAACACATATATATACCATGGACTACACCACAATTGTTGAAATTCGCGGCCGCGAAGTGATTGATTCACGCGGCAATCCCACGGTTGAAGTTGACGTGCACCTGGAAGGTGGCGCGATCGGCCGTGCCTCGGTGCCCTCAGGTGCCTCCACCGGCGAAAACGAAGCCGTCGAACTCCGCGACGGTGACAAAAAACGTTTTCTCGGCAGAGGTGTGCTCAAAGCCGTGGAAAACGTCAACTCGAAGATCGCGCCGGCCATCCTCGGCTATTGTGCCACCGAACAATCATCGATCGATGCGGCCATGATCGCGCTCGATGGCACCTCGACCAAGAAATCCCTCGGTGCCAATGCCATCCTCGGCGTTTCACTGGCCGTCGCCAAAGCCGCTGCCGCCCAACTCGGCATCCCGCTCTATAAATACCTCGGCGGCCCGAACGCCAAGGTGCTCCCCGTGCCAATGATGAATATCATCAACGGCGGTGCCCACTCGGATGCCCCGATCGACTTCCAGGAGTTCATGATCATGCCCATCGGCGCCCCTACCCTCCGTGAAGCTCTCCGCTACGGCGCCGAAGTCTTCCACTCGCTCAAAAAAGTCCTCCATGACCGCGGTCTATCTACCGCCGTCGGCGACGAAGGCGGCTTCGCCCCCACCCTCAAAAGCGCCGACGATGCGCTTGGCGTGATCTGTCAGGCAATCATCCGCGGAAGAACTCGTCGCCTACTATGCGAAGTTGCAGAAGAAATACCCGATCATCTCGATCGAAGACGGCTGCGACGAAAACGATTGGGCCGGCTGGAAAGTGCTCACCGACAAACTCGGCAAGACCACCCAACTCGTCGGCGACGACCTCTTCGTCACCAACACCGAATTCCTCGCCAAAGGCATCAAGCTGGGCGTCGCCAACTCAATCCTCGTCAAGGTCAACCAAATCGGATCGCTAACAGAAACCTTCGATGCCGTGGAAATGGCCCGGGAAAATGCCTACACCGCCGTGCTCAGCCACCGCTCCGGCGAAACCGAGGACAGCACCATCGCCGATATCGCCGTCGCCACCAACTGCGGCCAAATCAAAACCGGCTCCATGAGCCGCTCTGATAGAATCGCCAAATACAACCAACTCCTGCGCATCGAAGAGGAATTGGGCGATAGCGCGGTCTTCGGCGTCAACAAGCTCAAGGTCCTCGGCTGACCCCCTCACGCAACGCCGCCACGTCCGGCAAACTCGGCCGTGCCGTCCCCGCCCGCCATCCTTTCTAACGGACCACCGGCAGCAAGGATCGTGCCGTGATCGTGCGCATCGAGGAAGGACGAATTTCCCGCATCCGGCTCGCCAGTCGCCGAGCGCCCACATGCGCGCGGAATCGGATTGCGGTGCGGGCCCGGATGGGTGAACAATCCGGCATGGAGTCACCGCACCGGTATCCGGTTGTTTTCAACCCCAAGGCTCACAGCCAGAAAGGCGGACGCGTGCTCCGGTTTCTCATGCAGCATGCAAACCATTTCACAGTGCATGCCACCCACCACGCCGGTGAGGCTCGCGAGATGGCGGCCCGCTTCGCCGCAC
>JAPLUJ010000319.1 GCA_026397695.1 Verrucomicrobiota bacterium
GCCTGTCGCGCATTTCGTCGCCGCCACCAACCGCAATGACGTGGTCCCGGAATTCCTCCGCACCGGCAGCTACGCGCCGCGGCCCAGTGTGCCGACGATATCCAACGCCATGGACGTCGGGGCACCCTCTAACTTCGTCCGCATGCAGGCGCTGTTCGGCGGTTCGTGGGAGCGCATGAAATCAATGATCAGCGGCATGTCGTTCACCGACGAACAAACCCGCGCCGCCATCCGTGAGGTGAAATCGCTCCATGATTACGTCATCGAACCCCACGGCGCGGTCGGGTGGCTGGCCGCCCGCCAATGGCGCGCGCTCCATCCGGGCAGCACCACGATCACGCTCGAAACCGCCCATCCGGCGAAGTTCCCCGACGTGATGGTTGCCGAACTCGGCCAGCATGCCGTGGCCATCCCCGAACGTCTGGCCATCCTCGCAAACCGCGAAAAAGTTGCGGTCCCGCTGGGCATCGATTTCGCAACCTTCCGCGATTGGCTTGTTTCTACTTTCTGATGGATGCAGCGCATGTTTCGCCGCTGCTTTTCCCAAGTCTTGCGACGGTCAAAGACCGCCGCTACAGTGCCCGCCCATGCGGGATCTTCTGGCAGCCGCCGTCGCAAAACGTGCCGGCATTCTAACGGATACAACCGACGCCGTGCGCCTGGTTGACGGGGCGGGCGATGGTTTGCCCGGCGTGATTCTGGAGACCTACGCCGACCGGTATTTGCTCTCGACCACCACCGCCATCATTCCGCCGCAAGTGCGCGCATGGTTGCATGACCTCGGTGTTTCCTGTTATGCGAAACGGCTCGACCCTCGCCGCAAGGAGGCCCCCGTCCGGCTGTGCGGGCCGGAGGTTACGCAACCGTTCCTGATCCGCGAACACGGCGTCTGTTATGAAATCTCATTCCAATCCGGTTACTCACAGGGGATTTTCCTCGATCAACGCGACAACCGCGCCGAGGTCCGGCGCCTGATGCGTCCCGGACTGCGCTTGCTCAATACCTTCGCCTATACCGGCGCGTTTTCCGTGTCCGCAGCCATGGCGGGCGCCGAAACCACCACGCTCGATCTATCACAACCGTATCTCGATTGGGCAAAACGCAACTTCTCCCATAACCACCTCGATCCCGCCGCCCACCATTTCTGCAAGGGCGATACCCTGCACTGGCTCCGCCGCTTCGCCAAACAAGGCCGCTGCTTCGACGCCATCGTGCTCGACCCGCCGACCTTCTCGCGCAACGAACAGGGCAAGGTCTTCCGGGTGCGCGAAAACTTCGGCGAACTCGCCGCTCTGGCCACGGCTGTCCTATCGCCCGAGGGCTGGCTCCTTTGCTGCTCGAATTCCCCAAACATGACACCCCGCGGATTCGAACGGCAGTTGCTGGCAAACCTGCCCCGCCCACTGCAACCCCACCACTCCGCGATGCCCCGGGATTTCACCGCCGAGCCCTATCTGATATCAGTCTGGCTGCGCTGAGGACGAGCCACCCGCAACAGCCTTCGATAGGCAAGAAATACAATCCAGCAAAACAGCGCGGTGATGAGCGTGTGGCTGAGATAGTGGGCACCCTTGAGCATCTGATAGACACCCATCATCGTTCCGCAGCCGAGACCCACGGCCAGGCCGATACCGCGCCCGCGGCGCGTAACGGCCAGACCCGCGAGAGCGAGCAACGCGAAGCCACCGCTGGCATGGCCGGCGGGGAAGCCGCGCCCGCGGCGCTGCGGGCGGTCGTTTTCCGGATAGGATTCCATCACCTTCACATAAGGGGCACCCCCCCCATAGCGGCGAATGGCATCCGGAGTGAAAACATTGGTGGTCGCCTTGCTGGTGGCGATCAGTGCGGGCGCCGTGGCCAGGGTCGCAATGACGACCCACAAGTCACGGCGGGCCCATGCGCGAAACGGCAGACGATCGCGCCAGCGGGTTGGTACCGATGCGAGCACGAGCAAACCAATGCCCAAGGCCCAGATCAAGGCCTTGGGGCCGGTATAGCAGAGCAGACGGGGCACGCTTGCCTTGGCGTCCACCAGCCATGCGCCGGTGCTGAAGTTATAGCAATGGTCCTGCATCCACAGATCGATGCCGGTCATTTCGAACAACCCGAAAATAACTAACAAAAGAATGACCGATGGCCAGAGTGTGCGGTCCATGACTGGATGATGTGGCGGGAAAAAAATCCCGGGGTTGTCAGTATTTCGCGGGCGTGGGAGCCGGCGCTGTGTTTTTCAGCTTTCCGCTGACGAATAACCATGACGCGCTCTGGTATAAAACCGTGGCGTCGTGGACGAGTTTGGAGGATGCCAGGTGATCGATCGGCGAGACATCACCGGTGGTCATGTTGCATGCGTAGGATGAATGTTTGCGGTTCGGCTTGAGAATGGCGATGCCTTCGTCCCGCAGCAGGGCGATTTTCTGATAGTTGCTGACCAAGGCACGGCCCGGCAGGCTGGCGGCGGATGGCGCGAGCAGATCGTGGCCGTAGCCGAGCGTCTGGTAATTCCAATTCAGCAATCCGAAAACCGTGGGCATGACATCGATCTGGCTGCACAACGCAGTGAGGGTTTTGCTGGCGCAGTGGTCGGCGACGATGACAAACAAGGTGTCATTGAACCACGGACGTTTGCGCGCTTCCTCGATGAGATTGCCCACCGCCCAATCGGCATATTTCACCGCCGACTTCCGGTCATGGGAATGTATGTCGATGCGGCCCTCGGGAAAATCGTATGGCCGGTGGTTGCTGGTGGTCATGCAGAAGAAATGGAACGGCTTGCCCACCGCATGGTCGATATCGGCTTCCGCTATGGTTTTGCGGAACAAGTCCTCATCGCACGCGCCCCATGAGGTTTTGAAGGTGACATCATTTTTCCCCCAGGCCTTCACGTCCATGATCCGGCATCCGGAAGTGGAGAAATATCGGTTCATGTAATCGAAGCTGCCGTTGCCCCCGTAGAAGAACGCGCAATCATAGCCACGCTCCAGAAACGGCGCGAAGGTTGTCGTTAGATCAATGCCTTCCGGGCGATAGATGATCGCCTGACCTGGAGTGGGCGGCAGCGTGAGTGTGAGCGCCTCCATGCCGCGCACCGTGCGCGTGCCGGTGGCATAAAGATTCTCAAAAAACACCGACTCCCTGGCGAGGCGATCGAGATTGGGCGTGAGGCCGGCTTTGTTTCCACCGTAGCTCATGTAGTCGGTGCTCATGCTTTCCATGCAGACGAGGATCACGTTCCATGGATGCTCAAGTCCCCTCCCCTTGATGCTGCGATGGAGGTCATGCAAATCCGGTGAGGTGGCGGGTGCATCGACCGTGACGAGTTGTTGTTTGGCTGCCACCAGCGCCTCGTCCAGTGGCAGCTTGAGATACCACTTTTCATAATCTAGTTCCATTTGTTTGGCCGCCGCCAGGAATGACCAGCAGCCGTTTTTCGCGAGCTCGCCATGGTATTGATTGGCAAACGCGGGTATCGACGATTGCTTGACTAACAAAACAATGAGCGTGGGAACCGCGAGTCCCGCAATGAACCAGCCACCGCGGTCTGGCCAACGGGTAATGCCATCCGTCGCCCATGAGAACCAGCGCCTGCGGTTCATCCGCCAAACGAGGATTCCCGCCATGGTGGCAATGCCCGAGAGGATCAGTGCCATCGGATATGATTCCTTGATGTTGCCCCAGACTTCCTGCGTGAATACCAGATAGTCCACGGCGATGAAATTAAAGCGTGCGCCGAACTCGTCCCAGAAAAACCACTCCGCCGTGGCGATGAATATCAGGATGCCCGCGCAAACCGTCATCAAACACAGTACCAGGATTTTGCCGGCACGGGATTGCAACCACCGGACCGGAGCGATCACCCCTAACAGCAACCACGGGAAAGCCGCGAACACTCCGGCGGCCGCATCATACCCCACGCCAATGAAGAGGGCCACGGCCAACGATGCATCCCATGTGATATCATGCCGGGCCGCGATCAAAAGTGCCAGCCGGGTCACCCAGGAACAGGCGAAAAACAAGCTGAACGCGATGAGCGCGAAGCGAGCGGGAGCGGAACGGAAAAGTGAGAGCATGTGGTGAAAGAAGCAGGGATCAAGCAGCAAACCCGGGATGAGAATCCGGTGATTGCCCCCCGTATGTCGGCGATTTATTGCCCTAATGCAAGCCTGTCCTCATGGTGCTGCTTGCCCCCATGCGAACCACGCAGAAACGGCTGTCCGGAGCACCCCGCACACGCATCGTGCAGGGTGGATGCGCATGCCGGACAATGTGCGGGCGTTCAAGTCCGTGGGCGTTCATCAGCGCTTCATCGTTGAGAATGTCACTTGTCTGGCCATCGGCAACCCGGCCAGTTTTCGCACCCCCGCCTCCACCATCGGAAGACGCGACAAATTCGCTGACGATCGGCGGAAAATTTGTCGCGCTTGCCCGCTGCATGAGACGGGAGCCACGGCTCACGCCATCTGGGTTTCGCCGCTCGGGCCTTGCGTCACCATCACAACGCGCAGCGGAAGACGCACGATGATTTCGCCGTCGCAGCCGATGTCGATCGAGTAAATGCCCATCTCCGGGAAACGCAGACCTTGGAGGTTCATCACGATGTTGCGCGTCAGGAACGGCACGTTCTTGGGAAGCTGCACTTCGAACTCGGGCTCGATCGGCATGTTGTTAGGATCGAGCGATGCGCCGTCCTCGTTGATGATGTTGATCGAGAGTTTGTGACGGCCGATGTCATCCGGGGTGAAGCAGAAGCGCATGGCAAGCGCACAAGACGGATGAACAACCGGCACGGCGCGGGCCGCCAGAGTGTCGAAGGTTCCGGTAATGACGAGCTTGCCGTTGTAGTCGGCTGCAAAGTCGCAAAGGGTGGCAATTTGAATATCCATGATGGAGGATTGAATGATGTTGAATGGACCGCCCGCAGAGAAACCGCGTGGCAGCAGCCCTTGTCTGAAGCGATCCGGACGAAGCGTAAAGTCCAAAGATCAAGTCGCACAAACGAAAACCATGGAAAGTGCAAGCCCAACAGGCAGGATGTCCGCATCAATACCCCATGGAGCGTGAGACTCCTTCCGTGCTCCCCCACCCTATTGATTCTGACGCACGCTGTCCCTGTTACTCCCTCCATCACTCGGTTTCAAGCAGTTTTCCCCATGTTGTTCACAACGGCATTTCCACGCTCTTTCCCGACCCCTAATGAAATCATCTGACTTGCGATTGCAGCAAATTCCCTGCCCCATTATGTCGCAACCGGCTTCCTCAAACACTTGTGAATAACCGGTGAACTATCGGGAATACTCTCTCAGTATCCTTTCAACTCATTGATTTTTAAAAGATTTTCCGACAAGCGCCGGCTTCAAGGCGGTGTTTGTGAGAAGAATCGACCGCGTGTTCGTACCCAATTTACCTTGAGCCAACTCTATCCACTGGCGGCCCTCCGTCCGGGTTTCCAATGCTTTGAAAATCACACGGTTCGGGAAGCACACGCGACTTTTCCCAAGTTGTTCACAAGTGGCCACGGCACCAATCAAAGGGATCTTGCGTGCTTCACATCCCTTGGCTTGACGGTTACCGAATGCTTTGTTTGTTTACGCCTAACCATTTCCACCCACATGTCATCCTACGAATACCTGACTCCACCCGCCGGCGAGAAAATCACCCTCAAGAACGGCAAACTGACGGTTCCAAACCATCCGGTCATTCCGTTCATCGAAGGGGATGGCACCGGCCCGGATATCTGGAAAGCCTCGCAGCGGGTATTCGATGCCGCCGTGGAGAAAGCCTATCAGGGCAACCGCAAGATCTCATGGTTCGAGGTTTACGCCGGTGAAACCTCCTTCAAAATGTATCAGGACAGCGTGAAGGATCCCGGCAAGGCCTGGCTGCCCGACGACACCCTCACCGCTTTCCGCGAATATCTGGTCGGCATCAAAGGACCGCTCACCACCCCGGTCGGCGGCGGCATCCGCTCGCTCAATGTCGCGCTGCGCCAGATCCTCGACCTCTACGTCTGCCTGCGCCCGGTGCGCTGGTTCACCGGCGTGCCGAGCCCGGTGAAACGCCCGGACCTAACAGACATGGTGATTTTCCGCGAAAACACCGAGGACATCTACGCCGGCATCGAATTCAAGGAAGGCACCCAGGATGCCAAAAAGTTCCGCAAGTTCCTCAAAAAATCCTTCCCGGATGCCTACAAAAAAGTCCGCTTCCCGAAATCCTCCGGCTTCGGCATCAAACCCGTCTCTGAAGAGGGCACCAAGCGCCTCGTGCGTGCCGCCATGAATTTTGCCATCGCCCAAGGCAAGCCGTCGCTGACCCTCGTCCACAAAGGCAATATCATGAAATTCACCGAAGGGGCGTTCCGCGACTGGGGATACGAACTCGCCAAGGAAGAATATGGTGCCGTTGAACTCGATGGCGGTCCATGGTGCATCATCCCCAAGGATAAACCCGGCACCGGCCTCATCATCAAGGATTGTATCGCCGATGCCTTCCTCCAACGACTTCTCACCCGCCCTGCGGATTATAGCGTCGTCGCCACCCTCAACCTCAACGGCGATTATATCTCGGACGCGCTCGCGGCCTGCGTCGGCGGCATCGGCATCGCCCCGGGCGGCAACTGCAACTACGACACCGGCCACGCCATCTTCGAAGCAACCCACGGCACCGCCCCGAAATATGCAAACCTCGACAAGGTGAATCCCGGATCTCTCATTCTATCAGGTGAAATGATGCTCCGCTACCTCGGTTGGACCGAAGCCGCGGACCTCATCATCAAGGGCGTCAACGGCTCCATCGGCGCGAAAATCGTCACCTA
>JAPLUJ010000031.1 GCA_026397695.1 Verrucomicrobiota bacterium
AATCAACGCATTACGCACATCCTTCCGTCGTCAACCCTCCCGGATATCACTTCCAGAGGAGCTACGAATAAACACTGTTGTGCAGGAAACGATGAACATTAAAAACACAATTGCAGCGATCTCGATTCTGGTTCTGTGCGTCGCAGCAGCCCCCACCAAACCACATCCGTTTCAACTCGTGCTTCCGGCGCCAGCCGAGGCTCTCCGTCTTGCCGAGTATAAGACCTATCCGGATGAGTTGGTCGTAGACAAGGTCAAGAGTCTTGAGCGCGTCGCACGAGACGCGAATCCGAAGGCAGAGCCCTGGTCGGTCTACTTGACTCCGAATGCAGCGACCATCCCAATCAAGGGCTGGGAGGCAGATCTGAATCGCCCTGACACACCATTGCCGGAAGCCACCCTCGGGCAGTGCATCGAATGGCTTTGTCGTAGAGTTCCGACCCTTCAGTATGAAGTTGTTGAGGGACGAATTCTGATCGACGTGAAGAAGCAGAAATCAGAAGCACAACAAGACGCTCCATCCAACGGCGGGTAACGCTTCTGTTTGAATTCGGGCTTCCATCCCCGCCGTGGATGAGCTAGACGTTCTCCTAGAAATGGACCTTCGCTGTCAGCATTGTGGTGAGTTGATCGTTGCCAGAAGTTTCGGCAAATGCCCCGGATGCTATCGAGATCTTCCCGAAGATCTTCAACTAAGCCCGAGGGAAATGGAGCTAAAAGAAATGGAGGAGACGTGGAGATCGATGGAAGAGCGCAGAAACCAGCTTGGTACTATTGAGATATTCCCGACGATCATCTTCCCGAAGGAAAAACAGTCAGAAAAGATGGAGCAGACCTGTAGGACGACAGAAGACAGCAGAAACCATTCTGGAAGAGCAGGAGAGATCAAGGGTCCACGAATAATTGGAGAACAAGTCGGTCGAGGTGACGGCGATAAGCCGCCAAATTGAATTGGAGTCTTGCGCGCCGCCGCCTCACCTCTATCGTTCGCCGCAAAAAAGAAATCCAAAATTCCCCCTTGCTCTGTGGCCCAGACGTGCTACAATGGCACCATGAAAGAGGCAATAGTACGAGCAAGGGTTGATTCCAAGCTGAAGTCCGATGCGGAAGCGGTCTTCGGCACCTTGGGCATCAACACGACCGAGGCGATCCGAATGTTCCTAAGTCAGGTGAGGCTGAGGCGCGGGCTGCCGTTCATTGTGGGGATTCCTGACAATAGCGACCTACTGCTTCCAACCCGAATGAGGCAAGATGCCATCAATTCCCTTTATGAAGACTAAACCTGGAGAAGTCTATCGAGTGGATCTAGGCATGGGAGGGAAGGTCCGCATGATGATGGTCGTTTCCCGCGAGGATGCTGCTGCTCCAAGGGCATTGTCGATTTGCGCTCCGATCACGACGGCTAACAGAGGATCCGCTTACGAAGTGGAATTGCCTTCCCGACCATTTCTGCGCGAACGCAGTTACGCCAACATACAGGGCCTTCAAGCGATTCAACACCATGAACTCCAAGGCCCGATCGGTATATTCCATGGCAAGGTAATGGAGCAGATCCGTGAAGCAATAGCCTACACCTTCGACATCAACCCACACGGCGAACAAGACACTCCTCCGAACCGCCCATGACGCCCCAAATTCATTTCACGAGCCTCTGCTAACACGCGGTCGGAGAGTATTGGCGTTCGCCAAAAAATGAAGAATCGCCTATTTCTCAAGCTCATTGCGCTTCTGGCTGTCGTGACAGTCGGCGTTTGGTTCTACCTCACCGAGTTTCAAAGGTTTCGAGTCCGGCGCATTCTCGACCAAGCACACGAAGAGCTAGTGAGCGGTCGAATGGATGTGCATCGTATCGTTTCGCTTGATGTCGCTCTATCGAACATCAGCGGCAGTGCTTTGATTCCTTCTGTGAAGAAGTATGCCGATTCCTACGCATATGAGTATTCGCAGTCGGGAGACCCCGAGAAGTTTGCTGCTGGCGTCCTGATTGGAAGGCCGGATCTCAGGTGGGCCAACGGCATTGGGAGGAGCATTACGATTCCATTGTGCATCATGCTGTTGGAAGACGCTAAGAAATACCCTCCGAAGACTAGGGCATACATGGAGGAGGTCGCATGCACACTGTTGCCGAAGGCTACTGGACAATCATTCGGAGTGAATGGAATTACGTTTTTAGACGCAGCGGAAGAACGTGCGACAGCAATTGAACACTGGCATGAATGGTATCAGACGAACAAGCATGCGGTTCTTGAACGCGATCAACGGGTTAACTCAGCTGTGGAGGCGCAAATCGGACAACAAAAGAAGTTCGTTGAAGGGGTATTGAACCTAAACAAAAGAGGCGAACAAGCCGCGCCATCCGACGGCGATAAGCCGTCAAATTGAATTCGAGCTTCCATCCCGCCGCGGATGAGATCGACGTAAGGATAGCCGGGATGAAAGTTGCCGGGCGATCATGCTCGGCTGAAGTTCCGACGGCCTGCTCTCGCCCCGCCCCTTGACACCCTTGCACAAGGGGATGAATGAAGCACGAAATCCAAAGCACTAAATTGCCGTTGGCTATGCCTGTGAGGGCTTCGTCGGCTTTTCC
>JAPLUJ010000582.1 GCA_026397695.1 Verrucomicrobiota bacterium
GGTGCTCGATGCCGTGGGCGCGGATGTGGTGGAACTCGGACGCGCGTTCATGTTAAACGCGGATGACTGGAAACCATGGGTGCTGCCCGACGGCACACCCTGCAAGATCCCGGCATATATCAACGTGGACAAACGCGGCGAGGATTCCTTTTTGCTCAGTAATGACGGGGTGCCGCTGGCCATCCAGAAAAAGGGCTGCCTTTACTTCGAGCAAATCCATTTTCCACTGATGGATAGATCTTTTGAAGACGACGACTTTGCCGACCTCGAGAAGGCGTTCCCGTACACGATGTGGACGGGGATTCCGGTGCCCGGCGGGCATATTCCATTGACCGACGACGGCCTCAAGCGGCTGGCCGAGGGGGCAAAGGCCCTGCGGGCAAACACGGATCGCGCCATTCTGGGGATTTTCGGCGGCAACCTGTTTGAGGTGCCACAGTTCCTTTTCCGCATTGACATCTATCTCGAATATATGGCGGCGTATCCCGAGGCGTGCGTGCGCTTGTCTGAAAAATTGACGCAGATATACCTTGCCAGAATGGAAAAATGGCTGGGTGCGGTGGGCCCGTATATCGACATCATGTTGTTTGGCGACGACCTGGGCTGCCAGACCGGGCCGTTGATGTCAACCGGCATGTATCGCAAATACTACAAGCCGTTCCATGCGCGGATGTGGCAGCGGGCCAAGGAACTCGCTCCACATGTCCACACCCATTTGCACTGTTGCGGCGGCATTGAGCCGCTGCTCGATGATTTGATCGAGGCGGGCCTCGATATGGTGAATCCGGGGCGCCGCAGCACTTGAAAGACCGGTTCGGTGAGCGTTTCACGTTCTGGGGGGGCGGCTGTGATACACGGACCGTGTTGCCGCGCGGAACGCCTGCCGAGGTGCGCGAGCATGTGCTCAAACAGACGGGTATTTTCAACCGGTGCGGCGGATTCGTCTTCCAGCAGGTGCATAACATCATGGCGGATGTGCCGCCCGAGAACATCATGGCGATGTTCCGGGCAGTGGCCGAATCCGGTGGCAGGAAGATCTAACTAAAACAGAGCACATGCAGATTATCAGTTCCGACAATCACGGCATCACTGGATCCGGCGGGAAGGGCAAACTGTTATTGGTCAGCGCGATCGTCGCGGCACTCGGGTCATTCCTGTTTGGGTTCGATACCGCAGTTATTTCCGGGACTACCGACGCCTTGCGCAGCGCCTATGGTCTGACCGACAATCTGCTCGGATTCACGGTGGCCAGCGCGCTCATTGGCACGCTCTTCGGCGCGTTGCTGGTGGGCAGGCCCGCCGATTGGTGGGGCCGCCGCCCGGTGCTGGCGGCACTGGGGGTGGTATTTCTGCTGTCCGCCGTGGGTTGTGCCTATGCATGGAACTGGCATGCGCTGCTGTTCTTCCGCTGGCTGGGCGGGGTTGCGGTCGGCGGGGCCTCCGTGGTGTCGCCGGTGTATATCACGGAAATCGCCCCGGCGCGGCGGCGCGGGGTGCTCGTGGCCATCGCCCAGTTGAATGTGGTGCTGGGTATTCTGGCAGCCTATTTCTCTAACTACATCATCGGACGTGTTGTCGGCATGGACAATCCGGACGTCTGGCGTTGGATGTTCGGGGTGATGGCCGCGCCGTCGGTTGTGTTTTTGGTGGCGTCGCTGGTGATTCCAGAAAGTCCGCGCTGGCTGGTGAAGCGCGGGCGGCGCGACAGGGCGGAAGAAATCCTTGGTCGTCTCGGGCATGAGGATCCGGCGCTCGAGGTGGCGGATATCGAGGCGTCATTGCACAACGAGCTTGCCGGCCGGCATGAGTCGCTGTGGCAGCGGAAATACCTGGCGCCGCTGCTGATTGCGTTCATGGTGGCGGCCTTCAATCAACTCGATGGCATCAACGCCGTGATCTATTACACGGCCGATATCTTCAAAATGGCCGGCGCGGACCGGACCAGCGCGCTCATGCAGTCGGTGATTGTGGGGGCGACCAATTTGGTGATGACCATTGTGGGGATGATTTTGATCGATCGTGTGGGCCGGAAGATTCTTTTATTGGTGGGTTCGGTGACGTTTGTCGCGAGCCATCTGTTAGCTGCCTGGGTATTTTTGGTGGGGGCCAAAGGTTGGATTGTGCTGGCGGCGATGATGGGGATTGTCGGTTCACATGCCTATTCGCAGGGGGCGGTGGTGTGGGTGATTATCAATGAAATGCTGCCCAACGCCATCCGGGCGTCGGGTTCGGCGGTCATCAGTTGTTCCTTGTGGGTGTTGTGCATGGCGGTGAGCTGGTCATTTCCCGTGATGGCCGCGACTTCATCCGTGATGGCATTCGGATTCTTTGCCGTGATGATGGTGCTGCAATTTGTCCTTGTCCTCAAGTTCCTGCCCGAAACGAAGGGCCGATCGCTGGAGGAAATTCAACGGTCGTGGGAAAACTGACGCTAACAAATTTGTGGGGCGGCGGGAAGGTGGTTGGCACCAAGGCATGCAAGTGGAGCATGCCGGGAAACGACGGGAATTTTGCCGAACTTTATTTTTCGCGAAGCCGAAAGAATGTGCGGAATTCGTCCCGATCTCGCGCCAGCAAGCGCGGCAGTTACTGATGAGTCCTTGGTTTCCGCCACAGTATTTTTTTTGCCGCAAAAA